>JANQOL010000784.1 GCA_028289675.1 Pirellulaceae bacterium | reverse complement strand
CTGGTTGGCACCTGGCGGAAAGATGACTTGCCATTGATCGCTACCAGTGGTTTGGATGGCCGTCGCTAACTCGGCGTAATCCCGCAGCATGCCGTCGATGTTCGCCACCGCCCGCTTCCACTGGGCCAGCGCGTCTGAAGAAGTTGTTGGTTCGCCAGCGGCGGCATCGGTTGGATTTGCCGCGCTGTTTTGTGGGTGTGCTGGCTCCGGCGGAGTGGCCGCCGTCGCAGCGGTAGCCGATGATGTTTTGGCCTCAGATGAATCGGCCTTCGTAGCGGGGGCAGCGACGGCTGCGCTCGGCGGCGCCACATCAGTGGCCCGCGCCGGTGCGTTGGAGGGACGGGGTGGAGCCTGAGGCGATGTGGAGTGAGTGTTGGTTGGTGTTAGCTGTTCGTTAGGCTTTTTTTTTTGAGGTGTTCCGCCCGCTTGAGTGATTTGTTCCAACAACGCAGGGATCGACGCGAGTTGTTCTAGATGGCAGATTTGAACTAAAGCAACTTCCAGCAAAGTCACTGCTGAAACACTGCTCCGCATGCGCACCAAGGCTTCGTCCAGGATCTGAATGGCCGACAGAATCGTCTGCGTGCCCCATTTACCAGCCAACTCCTGCAATTGGGCGTGACTGCTGGGAGCTGCCAATTTGAGCAGCTCACTGCCGCCTCCGATGCCGGCGGTCAGCAGGTCGCGCAGGTAGCCTAGCAGTTGTTCAGCCAACTGGCCCGCGTCGGAGCCGCCGCGGACGGATTCATCCACTAGATTCATCGCTTGCAGTGGATCGCTGGCATGGAGTGCCATGACGATTTCTTGCAAGCGGCCTTCATCGGCGGTTCCCAGCAGCATGTGGACTTGCTCGACCGAAATCTCCGCCGACGAAAAGCTCATCACCTGCTCTAACAGAGACTGGCTGTCGCGCATGGATCCGGCGGCGCGGCGCGCCAGCAGGCTGAGCGCCTGTTCCTCAGCCTCGAAGCCCTCGTTGTGACAGATCTCTCGTAATCGGTCTTGGATGGCCTCCAGCTGAACAGGAGCAAAATCAAAGCGTTGGCAACGCGACAGGACGGTAATGGGGATCTTGTCCGGGTCGGTTGTGCAGAAGATGAATTTCACATGTCCTGGAGGTTCTTCCAGCGTTTTGAGAAGTGCATTGAACGCCTGATTGGTCAACATGTGCACTTCGTCAATGATGTAAATCTTGTGCGGCGCCCGACTGGGCCTCACGTTGACATTGGCTCTTAGCTGGCGAATCTCTTCAATGCCGCGGTTGCTGGCGCCGTCGATCTCGATCACATCCATATCATCGCCGGCGTCGATCGAGCGGGCGATGTCTTCCGCCAGATCGGCCGGACTGTCGGCCCTGATGTTCAGTGCTTTGGCGAAGATGCGCGCTGTCGAAGTTTTGCCAACGCCTCGAGCGCCGGTGAAAAGATAAGCGTGACCGACTCGGCCCGCGGAAATGGCCTTTTCCAAGGCCTGGGCAATATGGTCTTGCCCGATCAGCTCGCCGAAGTTTCTGGGGCGGTAACGGCGCGCGACCACCGTGTAGCCATTCTCAGAATTGGAAACTTCGTTTTCCATATTTCAACCAACGCCATTCAACTGGTGCGAGTTGCCTGGACGTCCAGCTTGTACCATCGATGATTTGGTCGCCCAGTGGTCAGTCGAACTTGGAAGCCAATGAGACGCCTGCCCGTCAGCGGCCCCCGCACAAGAGTACCCCGCTTATGGCTGCTACAATTAAGTCCTGACCAGGTTCACGGCTCCCCCTCGCGGGAGCCACTGTCAGGCAGGCATTTTGTTCCCAGCAGTAGTGTACGCCGTCCCAGCGAAGACAGGTACCTGCGGAGTCAGAATTCGTACTTAGCGACGACCGCGTGATCTGCCGCGACCACCACGGCCTTCATTGCGGCGGTGATTCTCGGTGTTTGCCTCTACGATGGGTTCCACGGCATCCAACCAAGTTGGAATGTTGCGGTGTTTCGTTTCGGGTTCCCCGCTGCCGCGCTCAGCTCCGCGATCATCCGGAGCATCGTCCCGGCTGTCACTGGTGCGACCATCACTGGGCCGGCGCCGTTGTCGCCGTCTGGGAGCCGCGTCTCGATCGTCATCACGTGAGCTGTCGCCCCTGGACCGACGCGCAGGCCGCGGATCTTCCAGGCCCTGATCTTCGGATTCGATATCTCGACGTCCGCGATCGTCGAAGTCGTCACGCTCTGATTCCGCCGCCATGTCATCGGCCGGTTGCGAACGCCCCCGTCGACGTCTGCGATGCGACCGGCGCTCGACCTCGCCGCCCTCGGCATCGGCGTCAAAACTGTCCGTGTCGTCCCAACCGCTGGTCTGGCTATCAGATTCCGCGCGGTCGCTTTTCCAATTCAAACTCAGTTCATCATCTTCAGTCTCCGCGGCCGGAGACTGTTCTTGGGCATCGCTGCCTCGACCACGGCGCCCACGGCCACGCCCTCGTCGTCGCCGACGGCGGCGGGTGCCATCTTCTCCATCATCAGTGTCTTCACTGCCGCCACGTGCCGCGGGATCAGGACGTTGCGGATCGTCGTCTTCGCTTGGGGAAGCGGGAGAATCATCGTCATCCCAGCCAACATCATCCACCATGCGCTTTTCTTTTTTCCAAGACAGCTCCTCGTCGCGCGGAGCGTCCGCGAACATGGCTTCAAGGGCAGAGTTCTCGTCTGCACCGTCCGCTTCGTCTTCGCTAAAAATCGACAGCTCGGGACTCGAGGACGCCGGCTCGTCTTCCGCCGCACCGACATCAGTCGTTTCCGGCGTGGCCGCTACTGCTTCGGAATCGGGTTCGACAATCTCCGCCTCCGGCGGCGTTTCAGCGGGACTGCGATCGATGGCGATGTTGAACATCGTTGCCAGAGCTTCCCACGA
>JANQOL010000781.1 GCA_028289675.1 Pirellulaceae bacterium | reverse complement strand
ACTGGCACGGATCAGCTTGGCCCGTGCTCAAGTCGCTTTTTTACGGCAACGTCTGGACGAATGCGAAGCCCTGCTGACCAGCATTGACCGTCAACTGATGGAGTACTATCAAGCGCTGGTGTGGCGTGGACGGTGGCGGCTGGAAAAGGCACTGGAACGCACCACCGATACTGCTGAAAAAGACGAGTTGCTGGAAGAAGCGGTCTCCATTCTGCGTCAGGCCAAGCTAATCGCGGAGACGCCGCCCGATGTCCGTCGGCAAGCCGATTACTTGAATGGCCGAGCCCTGCGAGCGCAAGGCAAACTGGTCGAAGCCCTCAGCAAAATGAGCTCGATTCGGCAAAGCGATCCCTTGTCCGCCGAAGCGATTGCGTCCGGAGTCGAGGAATGCGAAATCCTGCTTGACATGGAGGATTTGGCCGGCTCGCTGGCGACCACGCGAGCTTTTCTGCGCAACATCGACGATCTCTCTTTTTACAACGAAAAGTGGGTGAGCGTGCCGGAGTTGAAGCAGCGGCTGTTAGACGTCGGCCGGTCCATGCGAGACCAAGGTCAATATGCCCAGGCCATCCAGATGGCCAATCACATTTCGCTGGCCTTCCCGGTATCAGAGAGCTTGAGGCTGCAAGCCGAAGTGTACGAACGATGGGCCGGTGAGATGGAAGACAAACTGTTCGCCAGCCCTTTTGCCGGCCGTTCCACCAACCGGACCGAAATCAACAACCGCTATTTGGCGGCAGCTGAAAGCTACGAACGGCTCGCCCAGTTGGAGCTGCGGGCAATCGACTACACCGACATTCTGTGGAGTGCGGTTACCAATTACCAGGCCGCCAACGATTTGGAAAAGGCCAACGAGTTGTTGCGCAATTACCTTCAATTCGAAGACCGCACCAAGCGTCCACGCGGCTTCCTGGCCCTGGGCAAGAACCAAATGAACACTGGACGGTGGCGTCAAGCCATCAATCCCTTGCAACGTTGTTTGATCGAGTACCCGGATCATCCGGTCAGTTTCGAGGCCCGGTTGCTGGCAGCTCAAGCTCACGGTGAATTGAACGAATTGGATCAGGCGATCGAACTGTTGGAGCAAAACCTACAAGGGTTCAAACTGACACCGGAGAACCAAGTCTGGCGCGATTCATTGTTCGCGCTCGGTCAAATGGTGTACCGCCAAGGCGATCAGCTGATTTTGGATGTGCGGCTCGACAGCGATGGAGCTTGGGAAAGCCACAAAGACAAGCTCGAGCAAAGCCAAAAATTTTTCGGTGTCGCCATGGAAAGATTGGGCGAAGCCTTTTCACGTTGGCCGGACGACCCGCGTCACTACGATGCACGCTACTTGTTTGCCCGCGCCCACCGGCTGGCCTCCGAAATGCCGGAACAGCTAATTGCCGCCAACCCGCAGATGATTGAATCCGCGCGGCGCAAGCATCTGCAGCAACGCCGCGACCTGCTGGAAAAAGCTCTCCAAGAATACCGAGCCCTGCACCAGTCGATCAATCAAAAAATCGATACTGTGCAGTCGGCCGAGCGCATTGTGTCGCTGGTCCGTAACTGCTACTTCGGCGAAGCCGACACACTGTATGACTTGGGTCGCTGGGAAGAGGCCATCCAAGCCTACCAAAACGTGACCGCTCGCTTTCTCAATCAGCCAGAATCATTGGAGGCGCTGCTTCAGATGGCACAGTGCTATCGCAAACTGGGGCGCTCGGCGGAAACGGCGAAAGTTCTCAACACAGCGCGACAAGTCCTGACCCGCATCCCGCCCGAATCGGACCCGCATTTCGTCAGTGTGACCCGCGGATCGCGACAGGACTGGGTCAAGCTCATTGGCATGATGCAATCTTGGAACTAACCACAGGTGGCCGGAAAGACGGCGGCGACGTAAACTCTTCTCCGGAAAGCAGTTAAAGCCGGTATACACGCCGGTTTGGCAGGCTGAAAATCAGCCTCCCCGCAGCTAGCTCGTTTTGCTACAAGCGACTGGTACGCACCTTCAAGCTGCGTGCACTACGGAAACAATCGCGGCTGGCTGCTTGCGATCCTCGCGGAACGTAGGTGATCTCCAAGCCAGTTAGCGCTAGTTTCAGATTCCTTTGGAGCGGCGTTTATGCAATCCGAGCCCGACCCAGAAATCGTGCCTAGCGCGACACAGGACTCCGGGGCCGCGTCCGAGGTGGCCTACACCGAAGCAT
>JANQOL010000749.1 GCA_028289675.1 Pirellulaceae bacterium | reverse complement strand
ACTGGCATAGGCACGAAGTGCTTGCGGCAGAGGGATTTCACGTTCAGACGCGATCGCCAAAAGGTTGATCAACGCATGCCGCTCGGAACGGCGAAACCGAAAGACGGCAATGACAATGATGACGGGAACGATGACAACGCCGAGCACGACCGGTGGTGGTGCGAAACAGTTCGCTCCCAAAACACCCATCAGCAAGAGAATCCAACCAATGAAGTTCAAAGTCCGTTTGACGAGATCGTCCGTGACATCTCGCCGGCGCCCGTAGATTAAGCTTGCTGACCAGAGCACGGCGCAACCCAGGATCACAATGGCGATGAATCCCAGCGGGTTGACGGGTATCTCTTGCACGCGGCCGTTATCCTACCAAATTGTTAAGCAATTCTATGAGGGGCAAAAACAGGCCGACGATGACAAACCCAATCGTGAGCCCAACAGCAACGAACATCAACGGAGGCAGAATCGGGCGGAGTACGGCCGCGCGCAGCCGCACGCGGGTCGTATACATTTCGCTCAAAGTGCGCATGGCATCAGGCAAGGTCGCGCCATGCTCGCCCCAGGCAGCCAACGCACTGACCAAAGCAGGCAAACGATGCGTGCTGGAAAGTGATTGTGAAAGCACCCGGCCTTGTTGTACGTCGTCCGCCAATTGCCGGCTCACCTGGCGTACGTTGAGGTCCGACACCGCATCCGCCGCCAGCCGCAATGAATCAGTCAAAGGAATTTGCTGTTCCAATAAGACACCAAGAACTCGTGCCCACTCTGCAACGCCCGACCAATGAGACAGCGGTCCAATCAACGGCACGGTAGAGTACATTCGCTGCCAAAGCGCCGTGAGCCCCGCGAGCCCGAATATCACCCGCACGACGATGCACAACACCGTGGCAGCCGCAGCCGCCAGCAGGAAATGCCAAATCAATTCGCTCCACCAAATCACCGCGATGGTAATGGGAGGCAGGGACAATTCAAACTCTCGAAACAAGTCTTCGAAGTTGCGAACAACGTATATATGCAACGGAATCAGTACGGCCAACGTGATCAGCAGAAGCGCCAACGGGTATGCCAGCGCGGACCAGACGGATCGCCGTAAGCGACGAACATCGTGATGATGCTGGACCAGGTCCCCCAGCACTTTGCCGAACTGGCCCGTTTGAATTGAAGCCCGGATGAGCCCCGCGACATGAGTTGGAAGGCGGCTCGTTGCCGCCTCTAACGCGTCTGGCAACGATTCGCCCCGTTCGACCGACTTCGACAATGATCGAAGCGCTTGACCGATCCGCCGATTCGGTGCTTCATCCGCAGCGGCCGACAATCCAGCCGCCAATGGTAAACCGCTGAGGACGATATCTGAAACACGTTGAGCGAGGTGCTCTGAATCGTCGACCGACATCGGCGGAATATTGTCGTCCGTCATCGATTGAAACTGCCTGGACCCAAATGCTGAGAATGTGTTTGTGTGTCGTTCACCATGATGAACGCATATAGCGTTCTACACAAGAAGTGAATTGAGGTACGCCAGACTTGATTGTTCGACACAAGGCGTCAATTCTTTACCAGGTCGCAGCGAGTTCTTTAGGCGACCCGTGGTTGAGATAGTACCCGACGGCATAGTACCTGACGGCTTCAGAGGGTAATCGTACTTTGAGCATAGTCGCCGCTCAACACTTAGTCGCCACTCAACAACGTGGAAAGCTGCCTTTCCAAATCGTCGTCACAGGGAGGCGTGTTGGCAATCGTTGGTGCGGTGAGGCCGTACGGCTTCTCCTTGGTGACGATGTCTTCGGAATGGATCATATCCAGCACCTGGCGAAACCTTTGCCTCGCAAGTCGCTCGTTCCCTTGCCCGCTGGCCAATAAGCCTTCGCGCAGGAGCAGTTGATAGGGCAGGGGTTCGCGGTTCTCATCGCCAAGATAATACTCTTCGATATGGCGTCGCGCTTCTGCTTTGCGGCTTGAACGCGTTTGCTGTGCCTCGGTTTCCAAAAATAGCATGAGGACTGACGATACAACACTCACGGCCAGCACGACGACCAATAAGACGGACCGAGACGACTCGTTCGTTTCATTGCGTTCTTCGGGCTTGTTGTCTTTTTCGTCCATGACCAGTTCCGGCAACTGACCGTCTTCGCCCAAATTGATCCGCGTTGTAGTCGCACCACCGCTGACAAACTTGGCTGATTTCGCCTGACGCCGTGAATTGGCACCGCTTGGTGGCGCGGTCGGGGCGCTGCTGTGGTTGTTTGTTCTCGACGGCGCGGCAGTGGCGGCCGGAGGGACGGGGGTAT
>JANQOL010000747.1 GCA_028289675.1 Pirellulaceae bacterium | reverse complement strand
ACCGGCCGAAACGCCCGGATGGTTGCGTGGCCTGACCTGGGTCGCCCGTATTGCCAGCTTATGCTTGCTCTTGGTCATACCGTGGCACTATGGTTCCGTGACCTGGCACGATCAAACGATCCTGCTGGGCATCGTGGGCTTGCTACTGATCATGGCCACTTTGATTGGGCACTTCCAACACCGAGCGTACTTGCCAACTCTCTTTGTTCCGCTGGCCGGTCTGCTAGTGCTAGCGATGCTACAAGTCTTGCCGCTGCCAAACGCGGTTTGGCAAACGTTGGCTCCAGCAGCGCAATTCCAACGTGACGTCACCGAGCAGAGCGAAGTATTCGAACAACTGCTCGAGCAGGACGAAGATCAACCGCCATCCGATGCTGCCGACTCAACGCCGGCAGCAACGGAGACGACTCGAACGCTCAGTATTCATGCCGTACAAACGCGTGCCAGTGCGGCCATGCTGGCGACCGCCGTCGGCATGTTGATTGTGGGCGCCGTGCTTTTCGCGGATCGAGTCTGGCAATTGGTCTTGATGGGCACCTTGGCCACGGCCACGTTCAGTCACGCAGTCCTTGGACTCTTTCAAAAGGTGTCTTGGAACAATTGGACACTGCTGCCTATGCCGGGTAGCGTCTTCTACAGCACGTTTGTGTCGCGCAATACCGCTCCCACGTATTACGCCATCGGCGTCGGTGCCGCGCTCGGTTTGCTGACCTGGTGGATCAACAAGAAGAGCGGGGTGAGCACGGAAAAGCGCTACAACGTGCGTTACCCAGCCGTCAATTTGCTGGCTCGTTTGCGCCGGCGACTGGAAGACTTGGTGGCCGACTTGGACGCGGCTTCGATCACCGGCCTTTGCCTATTGACCATTGGAATGGTCGCCATCTTGGCCACACTTAGCCGAGGCGGTGTGTTGGCCTGCGTTGGCTCATTGGGAGTGACGTTAGTTTTGCTGTTGGGCCGTGATGGCAGCAGCCCCAACCTAGGCGGGCTAGTCATCTTGATAGGTGTCCTGTCCGCCATCATGCTCAGCTCGTTGGATTTGGATGATGCTGTCATTAACCGTATGGAAACCGTAATTGCCGAGGCGGAGAGCGAGCGCAACCCACGGTACCACGTGTGGCGACTGGCGCTCTCAAATGCAGGCTATTGGATGACGGGCTGTGGCCTGGGAACATTCCACTTTGCGATTCTTCCGGCGCAGGAGCGGGCCAACAGTTGGACCTACCATGCCGAGAGTATCTATGTGGAAACCATCGCCGAATTTGGATTCTTGGGGCTCTTGCTGCTCATCGTGGCATTGGCTCAGATCTTCACGGCGGTCAAGCAACGGCCGAAAGGCAAGAACTCGCCAGGTCGCGTGGCGGTGGTCTTCGCCGTTTGCGCCATCGCGCTGCACAGCTTTGTAGACTTCAGTTTGATCGTGCCGGCAGTCTTTCTGTCGTTGACGGCCTTGCTGGGCAGTCTGCTCGGACAACAACTGTCAAAGCAGTCGAGAAAAGAATCCAAATCTTCCCGGCCTCACACGTTGGCGACGCCCTTCCACCCAAGCCTGCATTGGATCGGTAGTTTGGGTTTGATTGCCATCATGCTGCAAGGCGTTGGACCGCTGCTAGGCTTGAGCGAAGCCGAGCGTCTGGATCGCATCGCCAACAACCAAACCGGCCTGCTCCGCATCAGCCAACCCGACAACGCGTCTCCACAGACGCATTTGCAACTGGCTCGTTTGCGACAAAACAATGTGGAAACTC
Organism: Pirellulaceae bacterium; assembly: GCA_028289675.1. Taxonomy (GTDB): domain Bacteria; phylum Planctomycetota; class Planctomycetia; order Pirellulales; family Pirellulaceae; genus Aureliella. The sequence goes on along the minus strand of JANQOL010000747.1, from coordinate 12,534 downwards.
AGGTTGCCCAGTTGGATGGCTGGCCGCCGGAACTGTCGGCGCTGCGCGACCAGTTGGCGACGGCGGAAGCCATTGCCGCCACCTTTCGGAGCCAACCCGATGACCCGTTGCACGCGTTGAGAGAACTGCTGACACCCCATCCGGAACTGCAATCCGAGCTGGAAGACAGCCAACGATCTTGCCTGCAGGCGGTCGCTGCCTGCTCGCACGATTGGCGGGCAAGTTGGGGTGTTCTGCGCGGCGATTGCGGGCAGCTGAGCCGGCAGCAGCGGGCCGACAACTATGCGCGTCTGGCACTGTTGACCAATCATCTTCCAACACTGCAACAGCGAATTGGCACCGTTGCCCTCTGGTGCGGAGAGCGACAAGTCGGGCTTCGCTTCTGGCAGGAGTCCATCGACCGGAATCCTGGGCTGGTCAAGAGTATCTCGCCCTTGGTCGGTAGCACCATCAGCGAAGAAGAGCTCATTCAGGTGCTTTCAAACCGGCCACTCGAGGTAGGAATGGTGGCGAGACAACTGGAGTCAACCGACCCGGTCGCATCAGCGGCGCTTGTCCCGGAGCTGGAACTGGATAAACTCAAGTCTCAGGCGGAATCGTCGGCCGACTGGCTAACGGTCGCCTGGGTCGCGCAGGCTCAAGGGAATACCGACGCTCAGATCCAAGGGCTTCGCCGTGCGGCGGAACAAGCCCCCTTAGATGGACGGACGCGGTTCAAGCTAGCTCAATTGCTAGAGGCGCAAGGCGAGATCACGGAGTCCATTTTCTGGATGAAGCAGGCGGTGCGACGATCGCAGAACAACCAGGAACTAAAGAAATACCTAGATAACCTAGAATCGCGCGCTGCAGACACCTCCAATCGGTTCTAGTAGTACACACCCTCCAATAGCGGTAGAATGCGGGATTCCGCACGCTCTCACCCTTGACGATTATGTCGACTATTTCGAAGACATGTTTCGGTAATTGCTAAGTCTATGGATCGGGCCTGCAAAACCATCCCAATATTTCAACGCGAACTTATACTTGGGCTCGAAGCTCCAAGCGTTCGAATCCGTAATCCCTAAATTGGCCAGCAAGCGATGTCGCAAGTTATGGAACCGCCCAACCTAAACGGCGCACCTTCAAATCGGCTCCCAGAACATTTGGGGCAAGAGCCTCAACAAGGTTTTGACATTCTCAAGGTACTGTGGCGCTGGAAGTGGCTACCCGTACTGGGTGCCATTATTGGAACCGGACTGGGCTACCTGTACTTTGCCAAGCAGCCTGCCGAATATATGGCTTCGGCTCTGGTGCAGGTCGTCGATTCGCTGCCAACGTCCAGCAGTCTGCAAGTCTACGATCCAAACGAGGTGATGGATTACTCGCGTTCCGACGAATCCATGGTGATCAAGAGTCAGACTGTGCTGCGGATGGCCGTTGAACGCGGTAATCTGACCGAGCTGCCGGCCCTGCAAGGCATGTCGGAAGAGCAAATCACTGCGGAACTCATGACCAGCCGGGATCTAATCGTTCAGCCAGCCGCCAAAGATGATAAGACCACGTTGCTGGAAATCTCCTATGTCTGCACCGATGCTGAAATGGCGGCGGCAGTCGTCAATGCGATCGTTGATGGCTACGGCGATTACCTCAGCAACGAGATGCGATCGGTCGGCGACGAGATTTACGAATTAGTCACCAACGCCCAGGACAAGCTGAGCCAAACTTACCAGGACCTGACCAAGCGCAATACTGATTTTCGCGCGAACGCGCCGAACGTGATTTGGACGGGCGACGAAGCGTCTGATCCTTATGCCGCCAGCTATACAGCTATTAAGGCCGAATTGGCCAGCCTGCGGGTGGAGCGGAATCGGCTTCGAAGTTTGCTGCAACACGTGGGTTCCGCCGCCGCGACAACGCGGCCCGAGCACTTGCTGCTGATGTTGTCATCGGCCGACGATGAAAGCTACGTCGTCGAGAAGCAATATGTGCAGCCTCAACAGCGTATCACCGCCGAAGCTCCCATCGAGCTGCGTAACGACACGCCCTCCAAGCAGATGGAGCGTACCGCATTATTCGCGTTGCAAATGCGTGAAAAAGAGCTGCTGGACACGGTAGCCGAGGGGCACCCTTCTGTGGTCAACATTCGCAAGCGAATTGAGATGACCCGCCAGCAAATCGCACACATGGCAGCTTCGGAAAAGCAAGAGGCCATGGAGATCGAGCGACTGCGTCAAGAAGCTCTGACGGCACAGGAAGACCAAGTCGTACCGACGGGCATGACCGTTCAAGAAAGATTGGAAATTCGCGTTAACTCCATGAAGGAGAAGTACGCGGCTTTAACGATTCAAGAACGAGAATTGGAAAAGTTGGCTGCCGCTGACTTGGCCGAGTCCAAGAAGCTGCAACTGTTCCTTGGACAGGACCGATTGCTGAAGAGCGAGTTGGCGTCCATTCAAACGTTGTTGGATGCTTACACCGAGAAACTCAACACCATCGAACTGTTGCCTGAAACGGGGCAGCGAACTCTGCGAGCTCTGAACCTGCCAAACATCGGCGACTTCTACGGTCCAAAGCTGCCACCCTATCTGTTGGGTGGAGCCGCAGTGGGCTTCCTGGTCATGTCGGGTTTGGCCGTGCTAATGGACTTGGCGGACCGTAGTTATCGTAGTCCGGATGAGATTGCTGCGGACCTGGGCATGCCCGTGTTGGGCCACGTGCCCATCATGGACACGCAAAAGGTCAAGAAGGTCATCGAATCGATCGATCCTTCGCTGTCCACCTTGCATCATAGTCGCGGTCGAGTTAGCGAAGCGTTCCGCGCGATTCGCACCGGTCTGTTCTTTAGTAACCGCGGTAGTGAACTGCAAGTCATTCAGGTGACCTCCCCGGTGCCCGGTGACGGAAAATCCACATTGTCATCCAACTTGGCCGTCACGATGGCCCAGTCGGGCAGGCGCGTATTGCTGATCGACGCTGACTTCAGGCGACCACGGATTGCCAAACTGTTCGGCATCGATGCCGAAGTCGGTATGGCGCAAGTCGTCGCGGGCAAGGCAGAAATCGACGATGCCACCTACACCAGTAACGTGGCCAATTTGTCCGTCATGCCCGGCGGCAAGCGGCCCAGTAATCCGGCCGAATTGCTCAGCAGCAACCGCTTCCAAGAACTGATGGAACTGCTGCGGGACAAATACGACATCATCATTGTCGACACACCACCGCTGCTGGCCGTCTCCGACCCTGGAGCCGTGGCGGCCATCGTCGATGGCGTCGTGCTAACGATGCGATTGCGGCGGAATGTTAAGCCGCTGGCGACACGGGCCACCAAGATCTTGGAGACCGTCGATGCCCGCCTGCTAGGTGTTGTCGTTAATGGGGTCTCCGCCGAAGCCGGTTACGGATACAGCTACGGGTACAACGACTACCGCTACGCCTATCGGTATGGCGGCAACTACCGCTACGGCTACAAATATGGATACGGCTACAAGTACGGCGGCTACTCCGCCGGCTACCTCGACGATCGTCAAGAAGCGGGTTCCGACGACGCCGAGCCGATGCAGGTTGCGGCTGGTCCGGTCAACGGCGACTCCGCTGACGGCAATGGTCATGTAGGCGGCAATGGACACGCTGGCGGCAACGGTCAAGCCTAGCCGCTCGACGACGCGACAACCTTGAGACTCAAAGCCTAGCTGCATGCAGCTAGGCTTTTTTAATTTGTGATTTAGTTAGAATGTGGGTATCTCGCACCCGCCTACACTTGGAGCGATTCGCGCGAACGCTTAGCGGCCACCGTGAACATTTCGTGAATGGTTCAAACCTGATCCCCGCTCGACTCGTACGAACACTTCGAACCACCTTGGAAATCCTCTCCTGGAGTCACCTCGTTGGAAGATTCCACTGATAGCCCCTCCACCAGCAATCCCGAAACCGGCGATCTAACCGCTGACAGCCAAAATGTAGGTCAGTCGGACGGCTCGACCGGCAGTCGGCTGCGAATTCGAGCTTGGGATGTCTGGGTTGCCATCCTGCCCGGAATTGCCATGCTGCCGCTGTTGGTACCCCACGGTTACCAGGTGTTGTCGCAGCCTCATATGCTCTTTGCACCAGCCGTTTGGCTGGGCGTTGCCATCTACTCGCTGTTTCGTCTTCGGTCACCGGAATGCCTGACCATGCAGCGCAAATGGACGGCCATCGCAATGTTTGCCGTCGGTGGTTTGACTTATTTTTTGGCCGTGTTGTTTTACTCGCCGTGGTGGGCTTTTATGTCGGCCGTGCTGGTGTTTCTGGCCTGGGCACTGGGGCGTTGGGGACAATCGTCTTGGCCAACAGCTGGCGCGTTGGCGTTGCTGCTGGCCTCGACGCAAATCTGGCCACGTAGCTGGGACCTGCGGTTCAGCAGTCGTTTGCGGCGCTGGGCAGCGGACTACGCGTCGAACACGTTGGACGCGTTTTCGGTGCCCAACCTGGTCGAATACGAAACCATCGAGACCACGTACAATCTGGTGTCCTTGCCAGCCCTACATGGTTTTACCAGCGTGTTTCTCTTGATTGCCATGGCCATCGCGCTGTGCATTCTGTTTCATCGTAGTGCCTTTCACGGCTGGTTGTTGGTATTGTCCTGCCCGCTCTGGCTAATCTGCGGCACCTATTTGTTCATCTTGTGGCAGACCTATCGACAGACTAGTTTTTCAAGTGAATTAACGTCCGCCGCAGATCTCTTGACGGTGCAAGTCGTGATGCTGATCTTTGGTGTGGTCAGCGTGTTTCTGGCCGACCGTTTCATTGCTGCCGTCGTCAGACCGGTACCAGTTACCGACCCGGATCTGGCCAAGATCTTCCTGGCAACCAACTTGGCCATAAACTGGCCGCAACAATGGCACGTGGACGCACCGTGGGAACAGGAGGACCCTGACGACGCTCCGTTGCCAGCGGTGGAGCCTGTGCCAGTGGAAAGCCCTCCCGTCCAGACCATCAGCTGGCTGGACCAACCAGTGTCCAAATGGTCGACCATCGGCACATTGGCTTTGATCTTGCTGGCCGGAGTCCCAGCCGCAATCGTGTTGGCCAAGACGCCGCCGTGGCGGCCCAATAACTTGAACAGGATCACTGCCGACAGCCTGCAAGAGTTACCCGACGAAAAAGACTTCGACGAGCAGATTGGCGTCTGGAAGAAGATCTCCGTGGAGCGCACCCTCTCCTCGGACGGCAGCCTGTGGTCCTACCGCTGCATGTACCAGTGGGGTGGCCAAAGAGTCGAAGCCACACTCTCCTTTCCGCACGATGGCTGGCCTGATCGTCTAAAGCGTTCTTTCAAGAACTGGCGTGTCGCTTCAGCCGACGTTATTACCGGCGAGAAAGTCGACGACTGGAGCATCGAGTTATCTCGACAACTGAATCCGCTGGGAGGCCAGGTCTACAGTTGCGCCTGCGCAATCGACGATCAAGGCGTCCCTATCGGAACGCCCAGCGCCTTGCAAGCAGATCAATCGGGCCAGTCCCAACAACTACCGTTGTTGGAACGCCTGAATCCGTCTACCAACGACCAACCTGCCAGTTACCTGTTTGTCGCCACTTGCGAAACGGGAGACGAATTGGACTTGAAACAATCTGATGAATTCGTGGCATCGTTTATCGAATTCCGGAAATCCCTGCGTGGCAAGTTCCAGATTCCCGACACCCAGCCTGATGCGGCCAGCCAGTAGTCCGATCAATGAACGCATCACCCATATAGGTGCATTCCCGTGGAAGATGAAACGAACATTTTCGTTAGCGCGCTTGGCGACGTCGCCAGCAGCCCAGGCAGGCTGATTTTCGGAGGCTGGGAGTTCTTTTTGTCGTGGCTGTCCTCGCGGTCATGGCTAGCGCTAGTTGCCTGCGCACCACCTCTGGTCAGTTTGATTGGCATGTTGGGCTTCTCCGTGGCTGGACAATTCACGTCTACTCAGACACTGCTGGAACGCTATATGCAGCAGGTCGATGAGGAAGTGGTGACGGCGCCTCGAGAGCAGAGCGCCGACAATCCAGATGAAGCCGCGCAGCAGCTGTTCCGAACAGAGACCGTCTCTCCGGCATCTGAAATGATGCTCCGACGCATTCTTCAGTTGGATATTTCGAACCGGCGAGCCACGTACTTGGTAGCTGCCCAACTGGCCAAGCGCGAGCGGGTAGGGCAAGCCCGGATGATGATGCGTTCGATCGCTCCCAAGGGTGTCCGAGGTTTCGCGCCCGCGCACGCTTGGCTGGCAGCCGAGAGCCTATCTTCGGGGCAAGTGCAAACAAATCAAGACCGAAAAACACTGATGCACGACCTGGAGTTGGCTTCTAGCTGGCCAGACGTCAGTTCGCTGCTATTGAGCGTGTACGCCGATATGCTCGTCCAGGACAAACGGATCTCCGATGCCATCACAGTATTGGAGAAAGCGGCCAAGCACGACGAGCGTTTGTGGCTCAAGCTGGCGAGTATCGCACGCGCGCAGCGCCGCAACGATGCGTTTGAGTTTGCCGCGGCCAAGATCCATGAGAATCTGGACACAGGGCTGAAAAACAACACGGCGACGGCAGCCGACTTTGGGACGCTGTCGCGATTGGCCCTGCTGGAAGACGACATCGAACGCTGCATCGAATTGGCCGATAGCGGATTGGAGTTGGCTCCGGACGACGCCTTGTTGCGCAGAATTCTGTCAGAGGCGTACCGCATCAAGTATCTACAAACCTCCGATGTGGCCAAACGGGAATTCAGCTTGGAATTACTGGACGCCGCGCTCAAGGCGGATAGCTCCAATCCGGCGGTGACCGAAGAAGTTGCCAAGCTGATGGTGATGGGCGCTCAGGCCACGCCTGAGCTGCTGGCCGAATTGGAAAACAAGTTGACTCGTGGCCAAGCCAGCGCGCTAACGCATTTGCTATTGGCCAACCGCCATCTCGTGGAAAATGAGTTCGACAAGGCCATTGCCCATCTGGAGATTGGGCTCCGATTATCACCCAATTCACCGATTACCCTGAACAACTTGGCAATCGCCACCGCTCGCCATCATCCGAAGGACCGAGAAAAACTGGCTCGTGCCGAGCAATTGTTGGTCAGGGCCATTAAGATTGCCGGCCCCGAAGCGGAACTCTACGATTCACTGGGGGAGGTTCGGATGACCGCCGGCAATCATGTGGCAGCCATCGAGTGCTTTGAAGCGGCCATTAATCGCGAGCCCGAACGAGTGCGGACGCGTCAAAAGCTGGCCGCCGCCTATCGCCAAGTCGGTTTGGACGACATGGCCGACCTCCAGGAGCGGTTCATTTCTGGCGAGCAAAGGCCCCCATCCCGCGAAGCAGCAGGTACACGCACGGATTCCAACACAGACGCGGGCGACGGTACCGGTGCAGAGCTACCGGAAGGGGACAGCACGGACTCGGATACACCGTGAATGGAAGACATCTGCATTGCCGGTGGAAGCGATAACTTTGAAGAAATCGGCCAGCTGCTAGCTCAGTCGACGGCTGATGCATGGCAGCGTTTGGCGTAAACCGCCGCGTGCCATCGTCAAATTGCCGTTTTCAATCTGCGGGCAGCCTGATAGAACTCAGGCAAACCAAGTCACCATCGCTGGCATATTTCCGTGCGGCTCGCATTAGCCTGAACTACCGGCATTCCTATCACCATTGTCCTTCGCGATGCCGATTCTGAAGCGCGAACCCGATATCTTTCCTGACGATCTTTTGGCCAGCGACTTGGCCACCAGCCAACCGTGGTGGGCTATGTACACACTCGCGCGGCAGGAAAAGAAGCTGATGCGTTTGCTGCGCGAAACCCAAATCGCCTTTTATTGTCCCGTAATTCAACGCCGCTACCGTTCACCCAATGGGCGTCTCAGAACCAGCTACGAACCTCTGTTTGGAAACTATGTGTTTGTATGTGGGGACGAGTCGGCGCGGTTTGCTGCTGTCTCGACTGGTTGCGTGAGCCGACATCTGGTGATCGAGCAGTCGGCTGAACTGGTTCAGGACTTACGCCAAATACAAAAGCTGATCTCCTCCGAGTCACCTTTGTCACCCGAGAGCCGGCTTGCGCCGGGGCAAAGGGTCCGCATTCGCAGTGGCTCCTTTGCAGGCTATGAGGGGGTCATTGTCCGGCGCGATAAAGACATTCGTCTCCAAGTCGACGTGCGTTTCATGGAGCAAGGAGTCTCGGTGTCCATCGAAGATTGCCAGGCAGATCCGATTTAAAGCGCCGGCCTCCGCGTTCGGTGATGATGTGTGGGCGATTTGACTCCGCAAGAGATTTTTTGGTCCCTGGCAGCCCACGTCGGTCGCTTGGGGTAGGATAATCTCCGTCGAACCAGTCACTTTTTGAACGATTCATCATAGTGTATGCCTCAATTTTCATTGCTGGTCACCGCGGAATGGTCGGATCCGCAGTATGCCGTCGTTTGCAGCAACATCCCGATGTACGGTTGATCACTCGGACGCGCAATGAAGTCAATCTCGAAGACTCGGCCTCGGTCAGACGGCTCTTTGAGCAAGAGCAGCCTGAAGCGGTTGTCTTTGCCGCAGCCCGAGTTGGCGGCATCCACGCCAACCGCACGTATCCGGTCGAGTTTCTCACCGAAAATTTGAACGCCCAACTGGCAACCTTGGGCGCAGCCTTCCAGACAGGCGTCCGCCGCTTTTTGTTTTTGGGCAGCACCTGCATCTACCCGCGGCTAGCCCAGCAACCGATTACTGAAGACGAATTGTTGGCCAGTCCGCTGGAGCCCACCAACGAAGCTTATGCCTTGGCCAAGATTTGCGGTCTCAAGCTGTGTCAGTATTATCGCCAGCAACACGGCGTCTTGTTTCATTCGGCCATGCCTACAAATTTGTATGGCCCCGGAGACAATTACCACCCGCAGAACTCCCACGTGCTGCCCGCCATGATTCGCCGCTTTCACGAAGCTCAGCAGGCGGGGGCCGACCAAGTCACGATCTGGGGCACAGGGGCTCCGCGCCGTGAGTTTTTACACGTCGACGATCTGGCCGATGCCCTGGTGCATCTGTTGCAGTTGGACGCGCCACCCGATTGGGTGAATGTTGGCTCGGGCGAAGATCTCAGCATCCTCGAATTGGCGCACATCGTTGCCGAAACCGTCGGTTTTGAAGGTGAGATTCGCACGGACCCTTCGCAGCCGGACGGAACGCCACGAAAACTGACTGACATTTCGCGTCTGCGGGCCACCGGATGGAAGCCCACCATCGATCTACCCACGGGCATTCGCCGCACTTACGAGGATTACTTGAGGAACTTGGCTGCTGGCACATTGCGCAGCGTTTAGTCATTCATTCCTCGTTTCATCGGGAGCTTACACTCGCATGCCTCGCTCCGCCCTGATTACGGGCATTACCGGACAAGACGGCTCCTATCTGGCCGAGTTGTTATTGGAAAAGGGCTACCAGGTTCATGGTTTGGTGCGCCGTAGCAGTAGTTTCACCACCGGTCGCATCGATCACCTGTACCGAGATGTGCACGAAGATCCGCAGTTGCGGCTGCACTACGGCGACCTGACCGACGGCCAAGCGCTGACGAATCTGGTGCAAACCATTGAACCCGACGAGATCTATAATTTGGCGGCGCAGAGTCATGTGCGAGTTTCGTTTGATCAGCCCGTGTACACCTTGATGACGGACGGTGTCGGAGCCCTCAACGTCTTGGAAGCCGCTCGCTTGCTGAACGGGCGTAAGCCGGTCAAGGTGTACCAAGCTTCTTCGTCGGAGATGTACGGGCAAGCGATCGAAACGCCACAAACGGAGACCACGCCGTTCAACCCGCAGTCTCCCTATGCTTGCGCCAAAGTGTATGCGTATTTTCAAACGGTGAACTACCGCCGCAGCTACGGCCTCTATGCGTGCAACGGCATTCTGTTCAACCACGAGTCGCCGCGGCGCGGCGAAACGTTTGTGACGCGAAAGATCACCCGCGCTGCCACGCGGATCAAGTTGGGACTCCAGGAAAAGCTGTTCTTGGGCAATTTGGACTCTCGCCGAGACTGGGGTTTCGCCCGCGACTACGTGCGGGCCATGTGGATGATGCTGCAGCAAGAATCGGCCGATGACTTTGTGATCGCCACCGGCGAGACGCATACGATTCGCGACTTTTTGGATTTAGTGTTCCAAAGTCTCGACTTGGACTGGCAAAAATACGTTGAGATCGATCCACGCTACCTGCGACCAGCGGAAGTCGATCTCCTGTTAGGAGACCCCACCAAAGCTTACGAGAAACTGGGCTGGAAGGCCGAAACCAACTTGAAACAGCTGGCCGATTTAATGGTCAATTACGACATGCAGCTGGCCCGTAGCGAGTTGATTGCCCAAGACTAACTAATGCCAGGTCGGCTCGCGATTTACTGAGCCGCGCGGGAGATTTCCGACCTTTCACTCAACCGAGCGCAGTGGGATCTGTCGGATGTTGACGATTCTGACGGCCAGGTAGCCAGGCGAAATTTCGAAGACCGCAGCATTGGCCACCCGCACTATACAAAGTGCAGCGCCCAATTAGAGTTGGATTCTGCACCTGTCTTTTCGCTTTTTCATGGTTATGTTGCCCAGATAGACCGCTCAGCCACCCTGGCAGATTTTGGCAACCCAAAAGATAGCTCCAGAGCATTTTTTACTTTTGATGGTGCCTGTTTTCGACGATGGTGAGCAACCATGCGTTGATGACGCAGGCCACATGTCCGTGCGACTCGCACTAGGTATTTGTAATTATGAAGATTTGTTGCATTGGCGCCGGATACGTGGGCGGCCCCACGATGGCCATGATTGCCAAGCAATGTCCGCAGATTTCCGTGCATGTCGTGGATCTCAATCAGACTCGCATCGACGCGTGGAATTCAGACAGTTTACCAATCTATGAACCTGGATTAGACGCGGTTGTTCGCGAAGCGCGGGGCCGCAACCTGCAGTTTTCGACCAACGTCGACGAGGCCATTGCGGCCGCCGACATGATATTTATTTCCGTCAACACGCCCACCAAGACTTTCGGCATGGGTGCTGGTCGCGCGGCCAATTTGGAGTTTATCGAAAAGTGTGCACGGCAGATCGCTCGTGTTTCCGTCGGACACAAAATCGTCGTTGAGAAGTCAACGCTTCCGGTGCGCACGGCCGAGGCCGTCAAGTTGATCTTGGGCAACGCCAGTTCCGACGCGTCCTTTGATGTCCTCAGCAATCCCGAATTCTTGGCGGAAGGAACAGCGATCCAGGATTTGTTAGAACCGGATCGCGTGTTGATCGGCGGTGAATCGCAGGCCGCCATCCAGGCTCTTGCCGATGTCTACAGTCACTGGGTGCCCGCAGAACGCATTTTGACAACCAACCTGTGGAGCAGCGAGCTCTCCAAGCTGACCGCGAACGCGTTTTTGGCGCAGCGCGTGTCGTCGATCAACTCCATCTCCGCGCTCTGCGAGGCAACAGGCGCCGATGTCGACGAAGTCGCCCGCGCCATCGGTACGGATTCACGTATCGGCCCCAAGTTCCTGAAGTCCTCGGTGGGCTTTGGAGGTAGCTGCTTCCAAAAAGACATCTTGAATCTGGTGTATCTGTGTGAGCATTTTGGACTGCGTGAAGTGGCTGCTTACTGGGAACAGGTCGTGAGCATGAACGACTACCAGAAGCGTCGTTTCGCTCAAAACATCGTCAAAACGTTGTTCAATACCGTGTCGAACAAGAAGCTGGCCATTTGGGGCTGGGCTTTCAAAAAGGACACGAACGATACGCGTGAGTCGGCTGCCATTTATGTGTGTCGCGATCTGCTGTTGGAACACGCAAGATTGCACGTTTATGACCCGCGCGTGCCCGAGTCGCAGATACGCGCCGACCTGGAACACGTATTGCAAGATGAGAACGGTGAGATCAGCCCGAACAAGGCCGCCTTGCTGCAGAACGTAACCATCGCAGACAGTTGTGAACAAGCCGCTGACACAGCCCACGCAATTGCCGTGCTCACCGAATGGGACGAATTCCGAGAGCTGGACTTCGAACGCATCTATCAGAGAATGCCCCAACCCGCGTTCGTTTTTGACGGCCGCAACATTCTGGATCGAACTCGGCTGGAAACCATCGGCTTCGAAATCCACTCCATCGGACGCTGTCACCAACGCCGCCGGCTGGCAGACACCTAGGGCTTTCTGGACTTTGATGGTGCCCGCTTGCCCCGAAATGACAAACCACCGTCTTAACCAGGCAAGCTACAGGGACCTCTTGCCGAACATTGTCCGTTTTCGGCTGCACCGCTTGAAAACCTGCGAGCAGATCGCAATTCCCGCAAAGTGGCGTTTGCTGACAAGTTATCTTCAGCCGCCTTGCCCAAGCTGTTAGCCCACTTGGCTGGCGATTTGCGTGGAATGCCTGGACTCTAGCCAGCTGAAAACAGCATTTCGCGGATTTCGCAGCCATCCCCCTTGTCGCGCGAGCACGTTCATTAAGATGGCGTGAACAGACGGAACGTGGAACACGCTCAATGACCGCGTCATCTCGACGCAGTCGGCAAAGTCCACTGATCTTTAGACAGACGACTCGAAGGATGCCCGACAGGAA
>JANQOL010000723.1 GCA_028289675.1 Pirellulaceae bacterium | reverse complement strand
CGGAGTTGGAAGCGGGACCCGAAGATCATGCCGATGCCGAATCGGTCGCGGCAGCGGAAGATATGCAGCAAACGGGCGGTGAGATGCAGGGTCAGCTGCCCAGTTGGTGGACCAACGACGAAACGGATGCCGATGTCTCCATTGAAGCCGGAAGCGGTCCAGTTGAGGACAGCGCGATGATGGAGGACTCTGCCCGAGTCGCGGAGCTAGGCGCCTTGACCGGTGATGGCCACTTGTTGGCCGACGATGAGGAAACTGCCTTTCACGCGGATGCCAGCGAGTTCGCACCGGAAGCTGCCGAGGCGGAAAGCAACGCTGCCATCCCAGACTCAGAAGCCAATGCATTGTTCGGCATGGGGCAAGAGCACGATCCCCACGAGCAAACAGAGACAGGGACAGACTTCCCACTGGAAGCAGAATCTGAAGTATCCGCAGCGGACTCGTTGGAAACGGCAGGGCCGGAAGTCAATCTGGTGGATGTGCCGGGAGCGGCCGATCAGCTGGTTCCGGACGAGTCACCAGTTGACGCTGAGCCGCTAGCTGACGCCGAGCCGCTGGCGCTGGTTGACGCTGAGCAACCACTGGTCGATGGCGCAGTGGCGGAGGACGACAGCGTCGAAGACTACATGAAGAAACTCTTGGCCAGAATGCGAGGTGTGCCCGAGGAAGACATTGAGTTGCCCGGAGGTAGCACACCGCCCCCTGCCCCTGCGCCCAAGCCACCACCGGTCGCACCTGAGTCCGTTGAGAAGGAAGAATCAACCGACACGTCATCGCTCATAGAAACCGAGAACGTGACCAATGATGCTACCGAGAACGCCACCGCGCCCTTCGATCCAGACAGTTACGTGCCCCGCGTTTCGGCACCGGAAAAAGCACGCAATTTGGCGGCCATGCGCGAGCTAGCCAATTCCTCGGCTCGCACTGCGATCAACAAGAGCACTCGCAAACGTCACGTTACCAGCGTGGCCTTGAAAGCGTCGATCGCCTGCGTGGGCTTGTTGGTCGGTGGGGTATTGATCGCGATCAACGGTTTGCAGGTCAACATCGGACTGGTGGCCACCGTCGCTGCTTTGCTGGTCTCCGCGATTTGGGGCTATGACGCGGCAGTCAGTATCAAGCCGTTGCTGCAAGCTGGATTGGTGCTGAAGCCAGAAAGCGATTCTGATGACGGTGACGAGCAGGCGACCGATGAGCGTTCTGCGGCTGGATAGGCGTGCCGACGAGCTGCTGAGTCGCGAGTAGCCAGGCAACCCTCCGCCTCGGAACCGACGCTTGGCACAAATGGTTCTTTCACCGATCCTTAACACGTTAGACGTCGCCGCGCGCGACCGCCCTGCTCTACACTGCACGACTCTCTGTCAAGTTCTGCAAGCCGTTGTTGTCGCGGTAGTGTTCTGGCCACAAATAGAATGCGGCTTCTGAGTAGCCATCTCATCGATGGTTCGCGCGAAGTGCCCCACCAAAAAAACGGCTCGTGCCAGTAAAGCGGCAGACGAGCACGCGGTCATCGATCAGGAGTCTTGGCGATCGGCAGAATCGGCATTGGAATCTTGGCGGCCACATTAATCAGTGCGGCCACGTTGACTTGGGCGGCATGGGCTAAACGGAATCGCTCTCAGCCCGCGCCAATTCCAGCCGGTTTTCAACCTCCGGACATCGATGCCAGGAGCATCGGCTGGCCGTGCTTTGCTGGGCCGTTTCACAACAATGTGTCCGCCGAACGAAACGTCCGGACAGAGTGGCCTGAGGAAGGACCGCCGGAACTGTGGCGGCGCGAAATTGGTACGGGCTACAGTTCGCCAGTTGTGCATCGTCAGCGGCTGATCGTCTGCTATCGGCGAGACGAGGCGCTCCCGGCTGGAACCGAGCAGCGGACGTCGACTGATGCGAACGGCGAGCTGGCTGACAAGGAGCCGCCGGCCGGGCGCGAGTTTGTCGAGTGCTTCAACGCGGTCACGGGCGAATCCATTTGGGCGTTCGAGTACCGAACCTCGTTTGAATGCCGATACGATTACAGCGATGGTCCATACAGTACGCCTGTCATCGCCGGCGACCGGGTCTATGCGGTGGGAGCGCAAGGGCAAATCCACTGTTTGTCTCTGGAGTCAGGCGAATTGATCTGGAGGAGGCAGTTGCACAGAGAGTATGCGATTCCCGAAGCCTTGTTCGCTGTGGGCGCCAGTCCTTTGCTGGAAGGCGAAAGACTGATCTTCAATTTGGGGGCCGTGGATGCGGAGGCCAGCATCATCGCCATTGATTGTCAGGATGGCCACACCGTATGGACTGCCTTAGATCACAAGGCCAGTTATGCGACTCCGGTGGCAGCTACCATTCACGAACAACGGTACGTATTCGTGGTGACGTTTGACGGACTGGTGGCCCTGGATCCGAGCGATGGGACCGTGTTTTGGGTCGAGGAGTTTCAGTCAAGAGCGCCCGATAGCGTCAACGCAACATCACCAGCAGTGGACGGAGATCGAGTCGTGATGGTGACCGGTCCTGGACCTGGAGCGATTTGCGTGCAAGTACTGCCGAACCACGAACATCAATTGCTGTGGCAGGAAAGGCGGGTGTTGGACAGCCAGTTTAATTCACTGTTGATTATCAACGGCTACTTGTATGGCTACTCGTCTCGCCGATATGGGGGAGCATCGTTTCGCTGCGTGGATATGGACACTGGCAAGTTGCAGTGGAAATGGCAATCCGTCTTGGACCGCGGTTCGGCTATTGCCGTGGCAGACCGGTTCATCATGTGGGGTGAGAATGGACATTTGGGGTCACTGGACGTCAATCCCCATCAGCTGTCTCCGCGGTCTATGACGGCCCAACCGATGTTGGCCAAGCCTTGCTACGCAGCTCCGGCGCTGGAGGCCGGCCGATTGTATTTGCGCAATGAAACCACGTTGTTATGTTTAGACTTGCGAGTACCGGAGCCGGTGGCCTTGGTTGACGTCCAATAGACGTACCATCGCCAGAACCGATGAGTTTGATCTGAGTTCGCAATTGACCTATCGTTCCAACCCGGTCGGAAACACGCGAGTCCATTTAGCTTGAAACAAAACTGACCTAGCGGAGCCACACGCATGTCTAGCTCGACACCTGTTGCCGAAACGGCCTTGGACATCCCGCCATTCCACTTGGCCATTGAAGTCAAAGACCTGCCTTCCGCCCGCGCGTTTTATGGGGAACTGTTTGAATGTCCGGAAGGTCGTAGCGATGCGACTTGGGTGGACTTTAATTTCTTCGGGCATCAACTGGTGTGCCATGTTTCCGACGCGTATCCGGCGGCTCAGGCACGAACCACGAATCCGGTGGACGGACATGATGTGCCAGTCCCACATTTTGGTGTGGTGATATCCATTGATCGCTGGCAGGCTTTGGCCGAGCGGCTGAAGGCGGCGGGAACGGAGTTTGTGATCGAACCCTACATCCGCTTTGCTGGCCAACCTGGAGAGCAAGCAACCATGTTCCTGTTGGATCCCAGCGGCAATGCGCTCGAGTTCAAGGCCTTTCGAGATATCGCGGGTCAGCTGTTTGCCAAGTGACCTCAGGCGGTCCCGGCGCGTGTGTGGGTTGGACCTTGGTGAATTGGTGGCCAACGCGCCGATTTGCACTGGCTTCTGGAGATGCTGAGGCGCTGGCGCCCGTTGCCAGCGCGAACCTCGGCCGCCTGCTACTTGGAATGTGATGTATACTTCAGGGGCAGCGCAACGCGACCGCTCGGCGGGTGATTGCTGCCACACCCTGGAGGGAAATTCAGACGCATGTCGAAATCTATTTGGCCCGACGGAGACCAAACCGCGGAATTGCTGGTGGGTGCCCGAGAAGGAGATTCGGTGGCCGTGGATCAGCTGCTGGATCGGCATCGCGAATCGCTACGTCGCCTGGTCGGCATGCGGCTGGATCGTCGCATCGCCGGGCGAGTCGATGTCAGCGACGTGGTTCAAGAAGTGCTGGCTGAGGCCAGTCGGAGACTGCACACTTATTTGGCGGATCCGGCCATGGCTTTTCACCTGTGGATTCGTCAGATTGCCAAAGATCGGATCATCGACGCGCACCGGAGACACCGGGTATCCGCCAAACGTAGTGTGGACCGAGAACAAGGGTTAGTGGCGGCCGGACCCGTCGATCAGTCGACGATTGAGCTGGCGGCGCAACTGTGCGATGGTCAGTTGACACCGGCGGCGGCCGCGACCCAGCGTGAATTAGCGCTGCACGTTCAGGATGCTATCGCCCAGTTGGAAGAAAAAGATCGTGACATCATCTTGATGCGGCACTACGAGCAACTGTCCAATCAGGAAATTGCTGCGGCATTGGGATTGACCGAACCAGCCGCCAGCATGCGCTATCTCAGGGCATTGAAAAAACTGCGCAAGCTGCTGGATGGAGTCACCGATCCGTCCGAGGAGCCGTGATGCATAACGCCAAGCCAGGTTCGCCAGAAGAGGCGGAAATCACGGAGGATGAGGCGGAGTTGGCGGAGTTGGTTTCTCATTTGGCTGACCGTTTGCAAGCTGGCGAGGAATTGGCATTCGAGGACGTCTGTCGCCAGCATCCCCAGTGGCGCTCCGAGTTGACCGAAATCTGGGGAACGCTGGTGGTCACCGATGCGGTGGCAGCCGGCGTGCGGCATTCTTCTTCCTTGCCCAGCGATCCGTCAGATCCTAGCGGACTGCAGATCGTCATTCCCTCGCTGCCATTCGATATCGGTGACTACCAGTTGCTGGAGATCATCGGCCGAGGTGGTATGGGGGTTGTGTATCGAGCTCAACAAAAGAGCTTGAGACGCATCGTGGCGATCAAAATGATTCGAGAGAATCGGACACTGGGGTTAGACAGCCGGCAACGATTTCTGGCGGAGGCCGAGGCCAATGCGCGCTTGCAGCACCCGAACATCGTTCCTGTCTTTGAATTCGGAGAATTCGAAGGCCACCCGTTCTTCAGCATGCAGTACATGCCGGGGCAGACATTGGCCGATAAGCTCAAGCAAGGCCCGTTGGCTCAGCGCGAGTCGGCGCGGATGATGATCGATGTTTGCCGCGCCATCGCCTTTGCACACAATCAAGGCGTGTTGCATCGCGATATCAAGCCATCCAACGTATTGATCGATTCCCAAGGTCGGATTCATATGACCGATTTTGGGTTGGCCAAGTTCGCTGACTCTGGGGAGAGCTTGACGCGGACAGGGGCAGTCGTGGGCACGCCCAGCTACATGTCACCCGAGCAAGCTTCCGGGCGCTCCAGTTTGGTGGGACCGCGTTCCGATATCTACAGCCTGGGTACTGTGCTGTATCACATGCTGACCGGACGGCCACCGTTTGTGGCTGATTCTCCCATGGAGTTGGCCCTGCAAGTCCTGGAGCAGGATCCACCGTCGCCGCGTCTCTTGGAACCGCAATTGGACCGCGACCTGGAGATGATCGTCCAGCGGGCCATCCAAAAACCTCCAGACCTGCGTTACACCACGGCCGATGAATTGGCGGATGATCTCGAGTGCTTTCTGCGCGACGAGCCCATCAAAGCTCGGAGTGGAAAACTGGGGCAAGTCGTTGCCCGCTGGTTCCGCGAAACGCACCACGCTGCGGTTCTGGAAAACTGGGGGCTGCTATGGATGTGGCACAGTCTGGTGCTACTGGTTGTATGTGTGGCCACCGAAGGATTGCATTGGGCACAAGTGAACAATCGCCTGAGCTACTCGGCCTTGTGGGTCGTCGGCTTGGGCGCATGGGCCTTTGTGTTCTGGGCGCTTCGGCGGCGCATGGGACCGGTGACTTTTGTCGAACGTCAAATCGCGCATGTGTGGGGTGCCAGTCTGGTGGCAATCGCCGCGCTGACGCCCTTGGAGTGGCTCCTGCAATTGGAACCATTGACGTTGTCACCCATCTTGGCGGTGATTGGCTCCATGGTCTTCTTCATCAAGGCGGGGATCTTAGCGGGCTCCTTCTATGTGCAAGCCGTTGCCTTGTTAGCGACCAGCTTGGTGATGGCTGTTATGCCTGATAT
>JANQOL010000672.1 GCA_028289675.1 Pirellulaceae bacterium | reverse complement strand
AGCCCAGGCCGAGTGTGCTGGATCCGTCTGCCATTTGCAGTTGTGTTCGTCATGGGTGCCGCTATACTCTGGCGTTCCGCTGGACGCCGCTCCTCTATGGCGTAACCCTTGTTCGAACCCACTGGTGTCCGGGCCTACTGGTGTCAGAGGCTAAGGGCAGTGGTTCCGCGTCAAGTCCCGGGTGCGATCGTCACTGTGGGAAACCGTGGCGATAATCATCAACCGTGATGGTACTCAGAGGGCTATCCTCGATGTCCAGTCACGCGGATAACCATCCATAAATAGTTAATATACAGGTTTTGAGGAGCCAATCATGGCCCGTCAATGTGCGATTTGCGGAAAGCAAGCCTCCGTAGGCAACAAAGTCGAGATCCGCGGTAAGGCCAAGTATCTGGGCGGTGTTGGTACCAAAATCACCGGCATTACCCGGCGCAAATTCAAACCCAACCTGCAGAGTGTCAAAGTCGAATTGCCCAGTGGCGAGCACAAGAAACTGCTGGTTTGCACGCAGTGCATCCGTAGCGGGCTCATTCGCAAGGTGGTCAAGCAGAAGCCGTTCGCCTTACCCGCCAAGTAGTTGCCGACCCAATAGGCGCCACCGATGCCCATCACTTCTAGTCAGGTTCGGAAGGTCGCCCAACTGGCTCGGTTGGAACTGACCGAAGACGAAGTGCAGCTGGTTTCCGATCAGCTGGCCAGCATTGTGACCTTCGTAGACCAATTGGGCGAAGTCGCTACCGACGGCGTGGAGCCGATGGCGCATCCGCTGGATATTCACACCGTCGTACGTCCCGACACGGAGGTGCCGGGATTGTCGCGCGAGCAAGCGCTGTCCAATTCGCCGAACCACAACGATGAGTGCTTCTTGGTTCCGCCCGTTATGGCTCGCTAAGTATTTTGGCTTGGCGTCGATGGTTTCTGGGCCAACTTGTCGATGGCAGCCTGCTGCCGTAAGCTCTCCATCATGAACATTGAAGAGCAATCTGCCGTGGACCTTGGTCGCCGGATCGCGTCCGGAGAGGTCTCCAGCCGAGAAGTGACCCAGCACTACTTGGATCGCATTGCCGAGCGCGAGCCAGCAGTGGCTGCCTTCACGAACTTGGCCGATGATGCCGTGACGACCGCCGAACAGGCCGACCAACAAATCGCCTCTGGTCAATTGCGTTCACCCTTGGCCGGAGTGCCCGTATCGATCAAGGACTTGTTGTGCACAGCGAGCTTGCCGACCACTTGCGGGTCGCGAATGCTGCGCGAATTCCACGCGCCCTATACCGCGACCGCCGTTCAGAAATTATTGGACGCCGGCTTAGTTGTGGTCGGCAAAACCAACATGGACGAGTTCGCGATGGGGGGCAGCACCGAGACGGGCGACGGGGGTGCGACCCACAATCCTTGGGATCGGCAGCGTACGGCTGGAGGTTCCAGTGGGGGCGCGGCGGCGGCTTTGGCGGCCGGCATGGTGCCGCTGTCCATCGGTTCCGACACGGGTGGTTCGGTGCGTCAGCCCGCCGCCTTTTGCGGAGTATGTGGACTCAAGCCCACGTATGGACGAATCAGCCGCTACGGGCTAGTCGCGTTTGCCAGTAGTTTGGATCAAATCGGTACGCTGGCGCACTATGTCGAAGACTTGGCGGCCAGTTTACAGATCATGGCCGGCCACGATCCGCGAGACAGTACGTCGTTGCCCGATCCGACAACGGAATATCTGGCGCACTTGGACCAACCGGTTCAAGGTCTGAAGGTGGGCGTTATTCGCGAGCACATCGACAATCCGGGGTTGGATGCCGACATTCGCGACGGCGTTATCCGCGCGCAGCAGGCGCTGCAGGAGTTGGGTGCGGAAATTGTTGAAGTTCATCTGCCACACACTTCGCACGCGGTGCCGACGTACTACGTGATTGCACCCAGCGAAGCCAGCGGCAACTTGTCCCGCTACGATGGCGTTCACTACGGATTTCGGCAGCTGGGAGATTCGGGCGCCGCGGCCCCTTTGGACGCCATGATTTCCCGTAGCCGTAGCCAAGGTTTCGGGCCTGAAGTGAAGCGCCGGATCATGCTGGGGACCTTCGCGCTCAGCGCGGGCTACTACGATGCTTATTACAAGAAAGCGCTGCAGGTTCGCCGGCTGATTGCTCAAGATTATGGGGCCGCATTTGAACAAGTGGATTTGCTGTTGGGACCGGTAACACCCACGCCCGCGTTTGGGCTGGGTGAGAAGCTGGACGATCCAGTACAGATGTATCTACAAGATCTGTATACCGTGGGAGCCAATTTGGCAGGCATTCCCGCCCTCTCGCTACCGGCCGGTTTCAATGAACAGGGACTGCCGCTGGCCATTCAGCTGCAAGGACCTGCCTTGGGGGAAGCTCGACTGCTGAGCGTCGCCTATCAGCTGCAGCAGCAACACTTCTTTGAACCACGCATTGCTGAATGCTCATGAATCAGACGCCGTACAAGTTGGTGATTGGTTTGGAAGTCCATGTGCAGCTGAGCACGCGCACCAAGCTGTTCTGCGGTTGCCCGACCGCATTTGGAGCGTCTCCCAACACGCAAACTTGTCCGGTATGCCTCGGTCACCCCGGCGCTCTGCCAGTGATGAACGAACAAGCCATCGCACTGGCTATCCGCACGGGGCTGGCGCTCAACTGCGAAATTGCCAGTGTGACCAAGTGGGATCGCAAGAGTTACTTCTATCCGGACTTGCCCAAGGGATATCAGATCAGCCAATTTGACCAGCCGATTTGCGGCCCCGGCTATCTGGACTTCGCGGATCCCGAAAATGAAGGTGAAACGCTAAGAGTTCGGCTGATCCGCGCCCATCTGGAAGAAGATGCCGGCAAGAGTATGCACGACGAGGGTGCGGGCAAGGCAGATAGCCAAATCGACTTGAATCGGACCGGCACGCCGCTGCTGGAGATCGTCTCCGAGCCGGATTTGAATTCGCCGGAAGCCGCCAAGGCTTATTTGATCGAGTTGAGATTGTTGCTGACGTATTTGGGGGTGTCTGATTGCAACATGCAGGAAGGCAGTTTGCGGGCAGACGCCAATGTCAACTTGCACATCGCCCAAGGCGACACAACGGTGGCTACACCCATTGTGGAGGTCAAAAACCTGAACAGTTTTCGCGCTGTAGAGCGTGCGCTAACGTATGAAAGTCAGCGGCAATACAGCCAATGGCAGAAAGACGGCCGAGATATAACACAAGCGCCCAAGCAAACTCGTGGCTGGGACGATGCCGCCGGTGTCACCGTGGCGCAGCGTGAAAAAGAAGAGTCCAGCGACTACCGCTATTTCCCTGACCCCGATCTCGTGCCTTTGCACATTGAGCCGCGGCAGTTGGAGGCCGCGCGGCAAGCGCTCGGCGACCTGCCCGCGGCTCTGCGTGAGCGTCTCAGGTATGCTGGTCTCAAGGAATACGATGCCAATGTGATCGTCTCCCAAGGGCGGTCGATGGTTGACTATTTTGAACAGGCTGTTGCCTCTGGTGCACCAGCCAAGCGGGTCAGTAGCTGGATTCAACAAGACGTTATGCGGACGCTGAACGAACAAGAAATCAGCATTGAAGAGTTTTCGATTTCGGCACTGCAGTTAGCGGAACTGCTGCAAGCGATCGAGAAAGGCGATATCGATAATTCGCGCGGCAAAGATGTGTTCCAATATTGTCTCCAGCATCCGGAGGCCGACTTGGATAGCGCCAAGGCTGCGTTGGGTATCGAAGCTGTCGACCAAGGTGAGCTGGAGGCCCTGTGCCGAGAGCTGTTGGCGGAGAATCCGAAAATCGTGGCTCAAGTTAAAGAAGGCAACGTCAAGGGACTAGGCGCGTTGATCGGTGCAGCCCGCAAGAAGAATCCCAATGCCGATCCCAAGCAGGTTCGCGAGTTGTGTCATCAACTGATCCTGGCGGACGCTTAGAGTTTTGCCACAATTCAATTTTGCAATCAGCCGTCACGCGCTAGGTTACGGTTCACACCGCTTCCTCCTCACTCTCCCACTGGGAGAGTCGGACGCGGTAGCGGCCGGAGAGGGTTGCGATGGCAAATCACTTTGCCCATGGACTCCTTCCTAAGGTGGGTGAAGTCATCGCGCTCCTCATAAGGGCTCTAGCGCTTTCGAATTTGACCGCCGAGCAGCTGCATGGCTTCAATGGCCGCCTCAGTGTGCGGGTAACGAATGACGATGCTGTTCAACATTCGATCACGCATGCGATCGGCCGGAAATTTCCGCGCCCGTTCCAGCAAGGGCTCGGCCGCTTGCTCTTCTTGGGACTGCAGGTTTGCCAGTTGATCGAGCAACTGTTGGCGTTCCGCGCCGGAAACGCTGGATGGAATGTACTGAAACCTGTAGACGGCGATTTGGTCGCCCATGCGTACGACGTCCGACTTCAGGATGGAATCCTCGCCCAACTGGGCCAGCAGCTGGAATTGGCTGCCTCGATATCTGCGAAAGCCGCCGCTAAGGCTGCGGTGCAAGCTGAACAAATTGACGATTACGGTGTAGCGACCCCAAGGCGCGTTTTGGATCCAGCGCACGTTCTCGACAGGATCCTCACTTTCTCCGTTCACGTTCATGTCCACGTCCAGTTTGCCATTGCACCGAGACGTACGAACCATGTGCGAGATGCGTTCTCCGGAGGGAACGATCACGTGCAAATCGACGTCGTTGGTGTTCTGCCAGGCCAATGCAAATTGGACTTCGCCTTTGCGCCCGCCCGCGTTGGAGACCCGAGTTTGAATGGCGGCCACAGATCTTGGCACAGCCACCGAAGTTGACTGCCTGGATTCGCTGGACGTCGAAACGGGCTGGGCCGTTAAGGTGTCCTGGCTGGCCAGTTCCAACTTGGGAGGTGCGGCTAGGTCGACGGCAACGACGAGATCGGTGGCCGGTTCGAAGACAGGTTCGCTCTCAGGAGCCAAATCGGGCTGCAGTTCAAACGTCGGTGATTCCATGACCGAGTAGTTTTCGACCTGCGACACCAGCAGCTCAGTCGGAGCCAGCTGGCGCCGGCCAACACCGAATACGATCATGCTGAGTAACAGCATCAAGACGATATGAAAGATCAGACTAACCAGCAACGCGTGGGGAATGCTGAGGTCCAGTTGGGGTAGCTGCTGTAGCCACGACACATCGGACGGTGGCACGTCTGAAGACACTGGACCGTTTTCGGAAGACTCTGGGCCATCCAGGCTGGGATCCGACGTGGCCGGCACCTGGCTTGATTTGCTTCCGGACATGCGTGCATCCAAGACCCAAAAACTTCACACCACCGACGTCGACTACTATCTTAGCCGGTCAAGTTACTTAAAGGGGTGACTTCTTTACCGCGGCGCATCGCTGGCACGCGATTTTCGGCAAACGGTGCCGGGCAGCGTATTTTGGGACACACACCAGGCAACCGTTGCGGTGAAGTGTTGGCGGACAATCAGTGTGCCCGCCGTACCCGTCTAATTGCAGGTTCGGCCACCTAAATGCGCATTGGGCCACCTCAATGCGGATTGGGTTGGTACAATTCGCCCTGGCAAGGCGACCATGTAGGGAGACAGGTGGCAGTTTGGGTCATGAGGACGACACGCCGGAAGATGACGCGAGAAAGCAAGCAGTGCCGGGTAATAAACTATCTGGAAAAGTGGTCGAAGTCGACGCAGAAGGCAACTTGATCACCGACGTCTCGGCGGCCAGTCTCGACCAGGCGCCGCAGGACGCTTCACTACGCATTGTGGTGGACGAGCATGAGACCTTTGGCGTCTATCCGTCCGATCACAGTCAGCCCTCGATGACGCTGGTGGCCATTGCTGAACCGGACAACCCTCTGAAAATCGTCTTGGTCGACGACAGTGCCAGCGCCATGCTGGGAGTGCAGGTTGGCGCGGCTGTCGAATTGTCTTGGTAGGCAACGAACTCCTGGCAACAAGAACCTTCTGGCAACAAAGAACGCAGTGAACGCGGAACGCGCCCCAGGACCCAGCACAGCGGAGCTGGTCCGCTGGAGCAAAGAGCACTACTGGCACGCTTTCACGCAGATGGCCGAGTACGAGCCACTGTTGATCGAGCGGGGCGAAGGCG
>JANQOL010000657.1 GCA_028289675.1 Pirellulaceae bacterium | reverse complement strand
TTCTCCGTGATTTGTTGGGGCAAGGCGGCTACGATTTCCGCCCGGCGCACGCTGGGAACATCCACAAATTCTTCGCCGGGCATGACGATGATGGAGCGTTGGTTGCCTTCATCACTGCCATGGCTGAGCGCGGTCAGTACGCCGGATTCGGCAATGGGGTCCAATACCGCTTTGATCGCTTCATCCAGTTTGCCTCCTTCCAGATTACCGTGCTGCTTCAGCAACTCGCGAATCCGCGTCAGCGCCTCGACTTGGGACAACTGTTGCTCGTCGTCACTGACCATGAACGCCCGCAGAGAAGCCAGCTGCTGTTCAGACAGCTGGTCAAAGGCGACGTCGTTATCCAGATTCGAAAAGTGGTTGCGTATGCCGCTACGCAGTTGAGCGATTGCCTGTGGCTGGTTTTCGTAGTAACAAGGTACCTCGCGGCGTTTTTGATCCCGCAAGGCATCCGTTTGGGCTGAATCGACGATGTCGAAGGCGACCCGCGCCACGATATCTCGGTCCGGAATCTGTCCCTCGCGGTAGGCGAACGGAGGCTGCCAGCCACGTAGGATCAGGACGATCAAGGTTGCTGACAGCAGCGAGATGGCGATCTGCATCAGGCATTTGCCGGTCAGCAGCGTGCGAACCCAGCGGTTCAACGTACTTGGCTCGAGCTGTAGTGAGGCCACACGCTCGCTGCGCGTGCGTTTGGTATTAGATGTTGCCATACGGCTTAGTCTGGTGAGTTTTGCTCACGGTCCTCTACTTGGCTAATACCGATTTTGCCGGCCACATCGGGTGTCGCGCTGGGCGATTCGTACCGTTGGACGATGTCCTGGACCAGTCGGTGCCGCACAATGTCCTTGGCTTTCAACGTTACGAAACTGACGCCGCGAAGTCCACCAAGTCGATGCCAGGCATGGCGGAGTCCGCTGGTCGTACCGCCGGGCAGGTCCACTTGGGTCACGTCCCCCGACACCACAATCTTGGAGTCGTCTCCCATGCGGGTCAGGAACATCTTCATTTGCGCCGACGTCGTGTTCTGAGCTTCGTCCAAAATAATGAACGCTTCATTCAACGTCCGCCCCCGCATATACGCCAGTGGGATGACCTCAATGACGTCGTGCTCCATTAGATACTTTACCTGGTCATAGTCCAGCATCTCGTTGAGCGCGTCTAGCAAGGGGCGCAAGTATGGGTTTAGTTTGGCCTGCAAATCGCCAGGAAGGAAGCCTAAACTCTCACCTGCCTCAACTGCGGGCCGAACCAGCACTATTTTGCGGATTTTACGCAGTTTGAGTGCCTCAACGGCCAGCGCGACGGCCAAATAAGTTTTGCCGCAGCCTGCGGGCCCCCTGCAGAGGGTCAAGTCGCTCCGTCGGATGGAGGACACATAGTGGGCCTGACCTTCGCTGCGTGGCTTGATCTTACGTTGCTGATGCGGCAGATGAACTTCGGACGAAGTTTCCGTCGGGCTCGTGCTCTGGCCATCGGCGGATACAGCACCGTTGCCAAGCGCTCCTTCGACCTCTTGTCGGGTGAGACCTCCCGATTGCTGGGCCCGCTGGTGGAGACTTTCCATCAGGCTGGTAGCGTGGCGCACCGCATCCGCTTCTCCGACAATCTTGAGCTTGCCGTCACGATGCGTAATGGCCACTCCAAAGTGTTTGCGGATCAGTTTCAGATATTGATCCTGGGGACCGAATAGGCTGAGTACTGCGGCGGGGTCGGAGAGGTTGATATTCGCTTCTGACATCGGTCTGACCTATTGTCCGGGCCCTTGGATCACTTCCGTCATGACTACCAAATAACCGACGACGGATGCTGGCAGCAACGAGTCGGTGATATCCCACAGTCCGCCCAGTCCTGGCAAAAAGCGGCCGCTATCTTTGCAGCCCATCTCCCGTTTGAAGATGGAGGCCAGCAAATCGCCGAGCAATCCAGCCACCGTGAGCGCGATTCCCAGCGAGACGATTCCAATCCAAGATATCTGCACTTCGGAAACACCGAACACTTGCGGTGCGCAGACTTTGAAGAAGATCATGCCGGCCAACGTGGCTACGATGGCACCGCCCACCAGACCTTCGACAGTTTTGCCGGGGCTGATCGACGGGCTGAGCTTCGTACGCCCCAGTGCCCGTCCGCTGAAGTACGCACCCGCGTCGGCGAACTTCGTGATGAGAATGATGCCCACCAACAAGTACAGTCCCCAACTCGACTGGCCAGTCATACGCAGCGCGACGGCAAACGCGAAACAGCAGCCGAAGTAGACAGACACCCAACCCGAGACAATTGCTCGCCGAAAAATGTCAGAATGCGATTGATACCTGGGCAGGTACCAAGCGATGCAGCCCAGTTGAGCCAGGACGGCGGCCGCCAATGGCCAACCCAACTTTCCGAGCAAGCAATCGGCCGGGTAAGCGCTGCCGGACAACGGCCAATAGGCGGGGATACTGCTGGCCAACATGATTCCCCCGCAGCCCAGCAGCGTTGGCCAAGTGATGTTGCCCAACGTACCGTGTCTGGCCATCTGCGTGCACTCGATGGCACTGCCGAAAATTAGATAGGCGCCCAAAGGGATCATCCAAAAGCCCTGGCAGCCGAAGGTCGGTCCCCAGGCGTCTAATGCTACGAAGACCAATGCAATGCTGATGATGACGGCGGCGGACAACAGACGAGAACGCAACAACTAACGACGCCTCCACCGCGGAAAGAGCTTCATGATGGTTCCTCCGTTGCGCGTGAACTGGCGTCCAGCCCGCCAAAACGCCGGTTTCGATCAGCGTAGTTCTTAATCGCCAATGCGAGCTGGTGCTTGTCGAATTCGGGCCATAACACGTCGGTAACCCATAGTTCTGCGTAGCTGATTTGCCACAACAAAAAGTTGCTGACCCGCATTTCCCCGCTGGTACGAATCAGCAAATCCGGATCGCGGATCGACTTAGTATACAGCGACCGTGAAATGAGTTCTTCATCGATGTCCTCGGGCGACAAGCCTCCTGATTGAACTTGGCGCGCGATGTCTTGGACGGCATCCACCATCTCCAGCCGAGCGCCGTAGTTGATGGCTAAGCAGAGGACCATGCCGTCGTTGTCGCGGCAAGCATCCAACGTGCGATCCATCTCCCGCTGGACTTCGTCGGGCAGACCCTGACGTTTTCCGATGATCTTCAGCTGCAGATTGTTGTCGATCAGGTTTTGCCGCTCGGCAATCAGATACTCCTTCAGCAACGTCATCAGAAACTCCAGCTCTTGGGCCGGTCGCTTCCAGTTTTCGCTGCTTAGGCAATACAACGTGAGCACTTGAACGCCGTAATCCCGACATCCCTCCATGACACGCCGCACGGATTCGACGCCTTGGATGTGACCTTCGATACGCGGCAAGCCCCGTTGTTGGGCCCAACGACCATTCCCGTCCATGATGATGGCAACGTGCTTCGGACGTCGCTGCTCAGGCACGTCGGCCAGCGGATCGGCGACTGAAGCGGATTCGTTCACATCCATGACTTCCAGTTAAGCGGGAACGTTGGTAGTGAGTTGCCTTCAGACCATCTTACGTTTTTGCAATGAGCAACCCGATAGCGCGAGTGACAACAGTGGACGTTTTTTGAATCCACGAGTCCCCTTCACGCGGTAAAGCCTGTTCAAGCGGCAAAAATAGTCTGTTCTCGATCTGGTCCCACCGACACGACTTCGACAGGCACGCCCACCAATTCCGATACGCGTTTCAAATAGGCCAATGCCAACGGCGGCAAGTCGTCCATAGACCGCGCGTTCGACACATCGTGCATCCAACCTTGGTGTGTTTCATAAATGGGCTTGGCATCGCGCAGCGTCCCGGCATCGCAGGGGAATCGATCGACTCGCTGGCCGTCAACTTCATAGCCTACGCAGACTTGAATCTCCTCCAAATGGCTCAGGACATCCATCATCATTAGCGCCAAACCGCTGATGCCGCTCAGTCTTGCCGTGTAGCGCACGGCCACGGCATCGAACCAACCGCAGCGCCTCGGTCGGCCAGTCGTCGTGCCAAATTCGTTCCCCAGTTTTCGAATCTTGTCACCAACGTCGTCATGCAACTCCGTTGGAAATGGGCCGCCGCCCACGCGCGTGGAGTAAGCCTTGGCGACTCCCAAAACACGTTGGATCCATTTACTGGGGACGCCTGAACCGCTGGAGATGCCGACGCCTGACGAATTGCTGCTGGTAACAAACGGAAACGTCCCGTGGTCGATGTCCAACAGCGAGC
Source organism: Pirellulaceae bacterium (assembly GCA_028289675.1). Classification (GTDB taxonomy): domain Bacteria; phylum Planctomycetota; class Planctomycetia; order Pirellulales; family Pirellulaceae; genus Aureliella. The sequence continues at coordinate 2,260 of JANQOL010000657.1, read as the reverse complement.
CCTGGGCACCTTCCATTAGCAGTTGTTGTCCCGCGTCCAGCGCATCCAGGAGCAGGTGGGTGGTATCTCCCAGTAGTGGACCCAATTGTTCGCCCCATTTCAGGGCGGTGCGCGTGATCTCCTGAGCGTTCAACTGCTCCGCCAACTCTGATCGGCCACTCAAGGCCGCCAGGTACGTCCGTTTGGCCTGGACGATCGTTTCGATACGCTGTGGCAAGTCATCCTGGACTAAATCGATGGCTCGCACCGCGAAATTGCGGCCGACCTTGTCGCGATAGCAGGGCCCGATGCCTCGCAACGTGGTACCGATGCTTTCACCCTGAACAGCCTCGTCGCGCATCGCCTGATCTTCTAGCAGATGCCAGGGCATGACCAGATGCGCTCGCTGGCTAATGATCAGGTTTTCGCGCGGCCGAACCCCACGCTGCTGTAACTGGTCCAGTTCTTGAATCAGGGTGGTCGGTTCGATGACCACTCCCGGAGTAATGTAGTTTTGCACGGACGAATGCAGAATGCCGCTGGGCAGATGGTGCAGCTTGTAGACCTCGTCTCCGTCGACAACGGTATGACCCGCGTTCGCGCCACCCTGGTAGCGGACCACGTGGTCGTGCTGAGGTGCCAAGAGGTCGACCAGTTTTCCCTTCGCCTCGTCGCCCCATTGCAGACCAATTACACAAGCTGCCGGCACAATGTTCTCCTGCGTCCATAACGATCGAGTTGCGTGTTAAGCCAGCGGCAAATGGGGCAGCTGGCTGGACGCGGCGCGATGCAAACGCAGCAGTATCGGGGCCATTTCCCGAGTCGTCAAGTAACAGCAGATTGTCTGTTTTGTAGGGGTTATGCGACATTTCCTAGAAGTCTAAGAGCGTGGCATTTGGGGAATTCCCTCAATTTGGACGCTGCGACTGTGGGCCAGTAAATGGAACAAGGTGTAAACTAGAGCAGCCAGCGATAGCAGCTTGCTTGGACATTTACCACGGCTTTCGAGCAACGTGGATCCGTTGGCTCGCGAGATCTGGTGGAATGACCTCGGGTGCCTGCAACGGGCCCTCATATTCAGAATCCGTGAACAAGAGCCGAACTCAAAGCTTACTGGCGGTGTAGATCATTTAGGTGGCGGACTACTTCAGTTCGTATGATGCTTCAATCTGAGTCATTTCCTCATGGCTTTGCTAATACTTCGCGTTTGCTTTATCTGCGTGGCCGCCGGTGTTGCGACTTTGCTGTTGCGGGTCGGCTGGGAAGGCCCGCCGTACACTCCGTACTTGGTCATCTTCGGAACCGTGCTGTTGTCCTTGGGCGTGATCGCCGTGGACATCTTCACGCCACGCAAACAGATCGAGGTCATTTCGGCCCTCTATTTTGGTCTGCTAATTGGTATCTTGCTGACGTACGTGCTGTGGGTTGCTCTCGCACCGCTGATCCCTGAGTCGCCCTACTCGGCCCCCGCTCAGTTGCTCTTGGCGGCCATCCTGTGCTATGGGTGTACGAGTCTGTTGCTGCAGACCAAAGATGATTTTCGGTTTGTGATTCCCTACGTCGAATTCTCTCGCGACTTGAAGGGGCTTCGCCCCATCGTGCTGGATACCAGCGCTATCATCGACGGCAGGTTAGCGGAATTGACCGAAACGAACATTATCGAAAGTCAACTCGTGATGCCGGGTTTTGTGCTCGCTGAGTTACAGGCGATCGCGGATAGCAACGATCGTTTGCGCCGAGCGCGCGGCCGGCGCGGGCTGGACATTTTGAATAAGCTCCGGGCACAACCCAAAATTGAATTTCAGATCTACGATCGTGACTTGCCGGAATTTGCCGGACAACCCGTAGATATGAAACTGGTGATTCTCGCCAAGCATCTCGAGGGCAAGATTATCACGGGCGACTTCAATCTGAATAAAGTGGCCAAGGTCCACAGCGTACCGGTGATCAACTTGAATGAAATCGCCGCTTCGCTACGCCCGCAGTTTCTGCCTGGCGAAGCCTTCGAGGTCCGGGTGGTCAAAGCTGGCGAAGGTCCGGAGCAAGGCATCGGCTACCTGGACGATGGCACGATGGTCGTGATCGAAGGTGGCCGCCATCGGATCAATGCCACGCTTCCTGTACTGGTCACCAGTACGCTCCAGACCCAAGCCGGACGGATGCTATTTGCCAAGGTCGATGAGGCGGCGGTCAAATCAGGCGCCTAGTTGAATTCCGACTTCGCTTCGCCCCGCCGGCTTTCGGAACGCCGGCAGATCAGCCGTGCCGCCCATTCTAGAAG
>JANQOL010000081.1 GCA_028289675.1 Pirellulaceae bacterium | reverse complement strand
TCCAACCTTCGACCTCGTTAGCCAATTCTGTTGCGTCGGCATGCCGCGCGAACTTCTCCCTGGCCATCGCACGCGCGCAGATGGCTTCCAAATCCCGCGGGACATGTGCATTGATGTTGCGTGCCAAAGGCGTGTCCGAACTGGCGATGGAATCCAGGAACTGTCGCACTTGTAGAGTCCCACCATCGGACTTGTTGCTGTTTTCATGCGGCGCGCTACCGGTCAAGATGGCGAACAAGATGGCACCCAATCCATACACGTCGGTGCGGGAGTCGATTTGATCCATCTTGCCGGCAGCCTGTTCGGGCGCCATGTATAGCGGTGTCCCGACGACGTCTCCAGCGACGGTGTGATTAAACTGGCTGTCGGCGATGACGTTACCACCGCTGAGTGCCAAGCGAGTTGCCAATTCTCCGTCGCCATCCAGTTTGGCCAGTCCCCAATCCAACACGAGCACTTGGCCAAAGTTGTCCAAAGCCACGTTGTCGGGTTTGAGGTCGCGGTGAATCACACCGCGAGAGTGAGCGTAGGCAATGGCCTGACACACGTCGACGAAGGCGTTCAGCAGTCGATGCAGATGCAGCGCGCTGTCGGAGCCATGCAAGTCTGAGCGGGCATGGTATTCGCGGATGGCTTCCGCCAGGGTGCGCTTGCCCAAGAAACGCATCGCGTAAAACGGCTGTTGTGTTTGGCGATTCACGCCGCTGAGGTACAACGGTACCACGTTGGGGTGTTCCAAGTGCCCCGTAATTTCCGCTTCCCGCCGGAAACGATCGGCCAGTTTGGCGGAATCCGTGGTCGACGGCAGCATCTCTTTGATGGCCACGTTTCGTTTCAGCCGTTCGTCGCGGGCAAGCCAAACCCGACCCAGTCCGCCTTCACCAATCTGTTCGATCAACGTGAAGCGTGCGACCGCGCTGCGCTCTTCGACCTCATCTTGAACTGTCGGAGTGCCACTGGTGGCATACAGAGTTTCATTCTCGGCGACCCGCTGCACATCGGACGAGCGTTCGAAATAGAACGTGTCATGTGACAAGGAAGATCCTTTGGTCGCCTGGCGGACGGAACGGCGCAATCGTTCTTTAGCTACTTCGCTCAACCCTTCCTCGGCTTCCGGCGCGTCGGCATGGGAAACATTGGTCACGGAGCGGTTGATCAAAGCCGACAGCTTGGAAAACGACTTGCCCTCACTGGATGTCGACTCATGGTCGGCCAACAGCTGGCGCTCTTCCGATGTCAAATTGGCCGACAACGATTTCGACAACAATTCGGCCGCTCGCAAGTCACTGGTGGATTTAGACATGGCTGTCAGCTCCTTTGTCGTCAAGAAACCACTTGCTGCCAACGCATTTGGCCAGACTCAGACGCGCCCGATGCAGGCGAACCCACAGATTGGATGGCGAGATGTCCAGTACGCGACAAATCTCCTGGCTGTCCATTTCCTCCATGACACTTAACATGAACACGTCGGCTTGACCTTGTGGCAAGTGGGCCAGACAGGCGCGCACAACTTGCCATAGTTCGCCTGTTTCAATATGTTCGTCCGGTGGCACCGCGGGCAGCACCCCGCTTTTCCACTGTCCGTTTTCATCGAACAGCGTCGCGGTCACGTCCGCATCTTCTTCCGCGTGCCCCTGTTTTGCCCTCCGCCGCACGTAGTCGATGATCTTGCGCTTCAGGATGGCCAACAACCATCCCTTTTGGCTGCCTTGTCCCGAATAGTCGGCGTGGAACCGGATGCCGGCCAAAAATGTGTCCTGGACAACTTCTTCCGCAGCGCCGCTGTCATGCAGTCTGGCCCGCGCATATCGGAACAAGTCGTCGCCATAAGCGTCGACCCAATCCTCCGGTTCAAGTCGGACCTGACTGGCCTGCAATTGAGACATGCTTACCAACTTTGTTCCTAAACGGCTCTAAACAATTGCCAAGTCGAGTTGCTCTTCGGACGAGTGCCGCGAATCGACAGTCGGGTCAAATCGACGAGCGGCCGGGCAACTGTCGTGCTCAAGCCGGATGTCTTCATTACCAAGTTCACATCAATGTTCGGCCATACGCAAGTATACCTCTGGTAGCCGTGCCAGACCATCGAGTGACCGCCAGTCGCCGCGGCGACGCCAAGTCCCCGGCGCCAACAACCCGGTCCGGACAAGCGGTTATGTCCCGCGAACGACCACGGAGGACGTTTCTTTGGAGTGAGTGGATGGTTGCCAGCGGCGCCAGCCGGCTACCAACGTCAAACCAATCAACCAAGGCAGATGCTCGACCCACACCACGACCCAATCAAAAAACTGAGTGCCGTTGTACGTCGTGCCAGCCACCGGCTGCTGACCATAGCGATAAAGCAACCAGAATCGCACGTAGTAAATCAGTACGAAACCGGCCACGGCCAGCCAAACCCGGTTGCGTGCGAATGGCACCAATGGCAACGCCCACGTCCAATACCATGGGTTTTGCGTGGGTGACAGAATCCAGAACCAGGCCAGTGTCAGCAGCGCCGCTTCCAACGTGGCCTGCGGGCGATCAGTTCGCGTTGCCTGCCAAGCAAACAACAAACTCAGCACGGCAAAGAGTATCAAACTTAACACACGGGTTGTCACAAACGCGACTCTTGCCGGTTCGAGTCCTGTCCACTGGGACACTTGTTCGGTGAAGTGCTGGCGCGTTTCGGACGAAGTGACCACGAACCAGGGGACGCGCTCGGACGTCGCCCTCAGATTCTCTTCCAAGACCATGAAGCACAGGTCGTTGATTTCCCAACGTGATAAGAAAGCGCCCAGTCCACTGGGAGCCGGTGCCATCGACGTCGCAGGACCGGAATCACTGGATGAATCCTCTCCGGGAGCGTCGGCCGGGTCGGTAAACGATGGCAATGGAGGTAACTCTGGGGCGGCAGGTCGATCGGCGACTTGCAGCGCCGCGTCGGCAGGCGGAGCCTGCTGGCCAATCCACATCGGTACCAACCACAAGCCACTCAGAATCGTGGTCAGCAGTCCGATGTAGATCCCTCGTAGCAGCCCATGTCGGCGCCAAGCCACGATGCTGAGCAAGGGTAGCAGCACGATGGGAAACAACTTGGCACCCACGCCCAACGAAATCCAAACCGCACTGGTCCAGTGTCCTGAGTTTCCGCGCTGAGCATGGCGGACATAAGCGCGCAAGCCCATCAGCGTGCAAGCAACGGCGATCGAGTCCAAATGTCCGCTGTTGGCGAACTCCTTCAATACCAGCGGAGACCAGCCGTAGATGATCAGCCACGCGGTATGGAGCTGCAGCTGACACAACAAGCTCCAAAGAATCAACAGCGTCACCACATCAAAGCCGACGATGATCAGCTTCATGACGGTGACGCGAACGTACAAGGATGCCCCGGACGGGACCAGCAAATCCGCAACTGCAAACACCATCTGACTGACCGGTGGGTAAATCGTGGTCAGTTCCGCATAGTGCACACGTTGCAACACTTCCGACAGGCCAGCGTCTTGATCCCGCCGCTGAACCAACGTCCGCAAGTCGGACGGCAAGTCGGCTCGATCAGCGGACACCTGAGCAACTTGCGCAGGCGGATAGCGAAAGGGGCTGACTCCACTTCGCAAGACCGCACCGTCCCAGCAATACCGGTAGATGTCGACTTCTTGAATTGGATTGGAAAACAGCAGCACCAGCCGCAACAAGACGGCGAAGACCAAGATCAAGACGGAGGTCCGTTCGGTTTGCGGCGACCGCAGGCCGGCCCACAAGGCGAAAAGGTGCAAGGCAAAACCTGCGGCAAGCAAACCAAGGAACAGCCCCAACGGCCGCTGGTCGGCGGGCGTGTGGTAGTCGAAGCGGGAGCTCAGGACCGTAAGCGCCAGGCACATAGCGAGCAACGCCAGGCCACATGCGACAAGTACGGCCTCCCGTGAGCCAGGAAATCTTCTCAGGCTGAACCAGTTCATCCACTTGCGCTTTGACCAAGCGTTTGCCAACGGTATTTGGCGATGGTGTACAAGATCTTGTAGCCGGCGCGAACCGTGCCAGTCAGTGTGCCGCTGATCTTGCTGACGCCGATGCGGCGACGATAGGGCACCGAGATTTCCCGAATGCGCAATCCCGCGACCACAGCTTTGATTTGCATTTCGACCGTCCAGCCAAAGTTACGATCGCGCATGTCCAGATCAGCTAGCGAATTGCGGTGGATGGCTCGAAAGGGACCCAGGTCAGAGTAGCGGTGTTTCCAAAACACGCGAATCAAGAACACGGCCAATTTGTTGCCGTAGATGCTCTGCGGAGGCATCGCTCCCTGCTCCAGTTGGCCCAGCAGCCGCGAACCCAGCACCATGTCCGCCTGATCTTGGTGGATGGGCTCCACTAACTCGGGTAACAACTCCGGGTGGTCGCTGTAATCCGCGTCCAGGAACGTAATGTAGTCGGGAGCAAAACGCAGCTTGTCGGCTTGCTGTTCCAAGTGCGCCAAGCCGGTCAGACAGGCTTGGCCATACCCGGGGCGCTCTTCGCGAACAACTTCCGCGCCGGCGGCAGAAGCAAGTTGTCCGGTGTTGTCCGTGGACCCGTTATCGACCACGATCACCAGTCCGACCGGAGGCAGATCCGCCAATACCAATGGGAGCGAATCCGCTTCGTTCCGGGCCGGTATGATGACGACGGTGTTGGCCAAGAAGCGGGCGGTTTCGGACTGGTGGTTAGTAGTCAATGACATGCGTTGGATAAGACGATTCCAATTACCGACTGCCGGAACCTTGTGGAACGGCATAGCCGGGTTGAGTTTCGGCTGGATAGACAGCCGTGGGCAGAGCGCCTTGAACCGGTGGCGACATATCGGGCGCCGACCCTCTATATCCGCTGACGTAGCCGGGTGGAGGTCCGCACTGGCCACCCACGCAGCCACGATTGTAACTGCAGCCTGACAGGCCTAGCAGCAGACTGGTCGAGGCGATGATCAAGAGACTTCCGTTCAGACACAGACTAGCTGAAGTACGCATTTCGACATCCATTTCGAAACAAGGGTAACCAACAAAATCTAACACTCTTCAGTGAACTCCGCTCCACTTCGTGACCAGCATTTAACGTCGCTGGTCATTCAATCCCCAGTCGTAATCCAGGTAGGTCACCTTGGCTTTGCCTTGGGCAACCAATGCCCGGGCGCTGTCGGGAACCCAGGCGGAGATTGTTTTTAACTGAGCTGCCTGATTGCTGCCGAAGTCGGCCGCAAACCAGTTGAGTATAGGAGACAGGTACAACCGTCCGCCCTGAATCCGGAACTTGGCAGGATCCTTGAAAAACGCCTGCGCGTTCGTGGTCAGTTGAGCATCTACCTGCTGAGGTACGTAAGCTTCGTTCAACAAACGCGGGCAGCCGATCGAGGCGCAGACGATGGCAAAGTGAATGCGTGGTTCGCCCATCTTGCGCAAGATCTCGTGCTCCATCGCATCCAATGAAATCTGTCGGTCGTCGACTTGCAACTTCAGATTCTTCCAAATGTTGTATCCAAACAGCTTGGCGGTGTGGTTGCGAATGCTACTGGTCGGATACTCGCGCAAAATACCTTTGATGGTCACGGCGTTGTAGGCATTGATCCAATAGGCCAAGCGGGCCGCCCGGCGATCGTTTTTCGTAAAACGCGCCGTGGACAGATGATCCAGGTAGTCGTCCAGCCGCTCCACGTCGCGTGTGGACGTCTGCCAGGCTTGATAGTCCACCATGCCTTCCTGGTCGACATATTTTGACACCAACGCGTGCCATTCATCGTGGCTGATCTCTTGGACCGATACACGATCAGATGCGGCCACCTGGCGGCCCACCAAAACCGTTGGGCCAGCATAAGCACGAGGCGCGACGATGATGGCAACGATCAACAACGGGATCAGGCTAATGCGAGCTTTCATTCCAAGTTCTTCCTATCATTCGAGATGCTTCATGCCGCTCGATGGATACTGGCTTCAATCACGATGGCCAAATTACTGCGCCCAATTCACGGGTTGCAATTTACTGGGTTCAACCATCAACCGCTTCAACCGACGTGGGTTCCTGTAAAGAAGGACGGGGCCCGAGATGGCATCCTTACAACAAATTAGCCGGAATCGGGAGTGGTTTTGGAAAGAAACCGATCAATGGCTGGGCATTCGCTAGCGAAGCACAGACGACTGTGAACTGCGATACTTAAGAGCTTGTCGTCAAACTCCATTCGGGCTGCGATCGGCTTTTTTGAGCCCTGCCTTTGTCGACCTGCATCGACGAATCGACCACGATTCGCCTGCTTCGGTCTTCGCGGCAGAACTCAAAACGCTCGATCTCGCCTAACAAAGCGACTTTGACGACAAGCTCTAAGTCCAGTATTGCTGTCGACGCGAACGTCGCCGACACGGGAGTCAGGCTGACAAGCTGAGTTCGGCGACGTTGGTGCTGAGGAGTGCTAAGAGTGGTAGGGGCGAGCAGGAGTACGATTTCGCGTACAAGCAGCGGGAGAATGATCGTTGTACAAATACGAGATGGGCGGGCGGCCCATCATCGATCGACGATGGGCAGCACGCGAGCTTGATCACGCTCATACGCCACATGGCCATTGACCAGGGCTGTTTCTACGTAGGTTCGATAGTCCAGCGGCGGTCCATTCAGTACCAACAGATCAGCGTCCTTGCCCACTTCCAAACTTCCAATGCGATCATCGATGCCCAGCATGCGTGCGGGCACGATGGTCAGAGCGGCCAAAGCGCGTCGCTCGCTCGCACCGCCGCGAACTGCGAATGCAGCCTCCAACGGCAAGCTGGTTAGATCACGGCCGGCAAGTCCATTCAAGCTGATCGAGCTACTCAACGTCGAAATCGCAAACGGAATGCCGCTCTCTTCCAACACCCGAGGCGTCTCGATCCAAGTCCCGGTGCGATCTTCTTGGCCAAACGTGGAGCGGCGGCGGGAGCGCGGAGTGATGACCACACTCACCTCGGCCTCGGCCAACTCTTGCGGAATCACCC
>JANQOL010000645.1 GCA_028289675.1 Pirellulaceae bacterium | reverse complement strand
CATCTCGGCAGCTGTCTTGCCTTTCTCAGAGATGGCTAGCGAACTTTCGTCGTGGCCGGTACACAAGCAACCGAGCAGCCGATTCAAATCAAAGTTGCGGCCATAGGGGACACCCGCGTGCAAACTGTCCCGCTGCAGATAATCCATTTTGTCAATGTCGACCGGGCCGTCGAGCGCATTTTGCAGAACACGTAGTGCCGGCTTATCGGAGCAAGAATGCGTTAAGAAATCCGCCACTTCCTTGGGTCGAACCTGCCAGTCACGCGTGATCACCTCCGCCACCTCGCCCGAGCTAATCAGGCGGCGGGCCAGTGACTCGTGTTCCGGAACCCAAGCCAAATCCAGATCTTCGATGGGGTGGCAGTACGGCCAATGCCCCACATCGTGTAGCAGCGCCGCCAGCAGGAAAGTTTTGGCATCGTCCGCTGTTAGAGCTTGAGAAAACGAGGAATCGGTCCGGCAAAGTGTGGTCAACACTAGCCTGGCCAGTCGGTAGACGCCCAGCGAGTGTTCGAATCGCGAATGGGTTGCGCCCGGATAGACCTGGCGGACTAACCCCAGTTGAGAGACGCCTTTGAGCCGCTGCATCGCAGGGGTGTCCAGAATGGCCACCACGCGCGAAGTTAGCGGCACGTCTTGTTGATCCGGAATTCGGATCAGCCGCGCGTCGAGACCTGACAGCTCAGGCAGCTGAGAAAGCAGTTCCACCGCTGGGACTTTATGCAGAAGATCGGGACAGTGCGCTAGCACGCGGCCAACGCAAAACGTCGAGTGAACCGCACGCTCGCGTGCCACAGATTAGTTTAGGCAATGATGTCTGGGACAACTCGTCCATAGACGTCTGTCAATCGAAAATCTCGACCAGCGTGACGGAACGTCAGCCGTTCATGGTCCAATCCCAATTGATGCAGCAGAGTGGCATGCAGGTCATGCATGTGAACCTTCCCCTCCACACCTTGGAATCCGAATTCGTCCGTAGCACCATGTGAGTAGCCCGGCTTGAATCCTCCGCCAGCTAACCAGACCGTGAATCCACCTGGATTGTGATCGCGGCCGGTGCCATTATCTTGCGAATACGGCGTGCGGCCAAATTCTCCGCCCCACCAGACGATCGTGTCTTCCAGCAGACCGCGTTGCTTGAGGTCGGTCAGCAGAGCCGATATCGGGCGATCGACAGCGCGAGCATGGACGGCATGCTTGGGCAGATTGGAATGCTGATCCCAGGCCGGGTTCGCCGTGTTGTCGCCGTAGTTGACCTGAATGAAACGCACACCAGCTTCGCAAAGCCGTCGAGCCAACAAGCAACGTTGGCCATAGCCGCGGGTGGCTTCGTCGTTGAGGCCATACATGTCCAAGGTGGCCGCCGATTCACGCGAAAAATCCATGACTTCGGGACCCACCGTTTGCATTCGCCAAGCCAGGGAGAGAGCTCGATTGGCGGCCTGCAATTCCTGGCTGTCGGCACGTCTGGCCAGCTGGGCGGCATTCAAGCGTTGCAGCAAATGCATCTGCTGTTGCTGCGACTCCCAAGGAACGTCGCGTGTCAGACTGTCAATCTCCAGCTTGTCTTGCCCGGCTCCTCCGATGGAGGTTCCTTGAACGCTAGGCGGCAAGAAGGCGGGACCGTAGTTGCGTGGTCCACCGTTGCCGATCGACGGGGCAATGGTGACAAACCCGGGCAAGCTATCGTTTTCAGTGCCCAAGCCGTAGTAGACCCAGGATCCAAATGAAGGGCGAATAAAGTTCGTGGAACCGCAGTGTAAAAACAGTGTGGCCGGACCATGTGCCACGCCTTCGGTGTGCATGCCATGTAGAAAACACAAGTCGTCGACATGACGAGCCGTCTCCGGAAACAGGTCGGAAACCAATTTGCCCGTCTGACCGTAGTGGCGGAACTGCCACGGCGACTGCATCAGCCGGTGGGCAGTTCGCTCGCCGGTCTTCGCCAATTGCCTGGCATCGCTGAAGGTCAGCTCCTCACCATGGCGACGGGCCAATTGAGCTTTGTAGTCGAACGAGTCGACTTGGCTAACTCCGCCTTGCATGAACAAGAAGATGATGCGTTTGGCCCGCGGTTGATAATGAGTGGGCTGTCCCCAGCTGGATGATTCCGCCGCCCTCGCCGGCGCTCGTCCCAGTAACGCCGACGTCGCCAGTGCACCAAACCCACAAGCCGATTGTTGTAGCCATTGGCGTCGGGGTAAATTCCGCGTGTCCATGTCGTACCTCGGGTGAGTTCGTGTGGCGCTGCAGGCGCCGGTAGCCAACGACGCCGCGTATTCCGTTTGAAATGAGCAGGCAGGCGTACGGTCTAGCTAGTCCAAGTATCTGAAATCAAGTGAAGCAAATAGGGAGTGAATCAGCTGTTCCAGACGTTGTTCCAGGGGACTGTCGTTCTCCGGACTCGCGTCCAGGTACTGAACACATAGCTGAAGTTCGTCTGCCGAAGGAGCTCGCCCCAAAGCCTGCCAATATAACCGTTCCACAATGGCTTGGGCTGTCTCCTCATCTAGCGGCAACTGCAACGAGCGCAATACGCGCTCGGTAGCCGCTTGGACACGATCCACGACCCATGGATGATTCATCAACACGAGCGCTTGGGTAGCGACCGTGCTACGCGGTCGCTGGCCGACCGACACACTGGTATCGGCAAAATCGAACGCTTCAAACAGATCCGGCAAAGAATTCCTCAACACCGGCTGATAAACACTGCGCCGTGTCGAACGGTGTTGGTAGTTGTAATCCGCGGACGCGTCGGCGCGCAACAGGCTGCCGCCCATCTGCCTATCGAGTTCACCACTGACGCACAGCAGGCTATCCCGCAAGGCTTCCGCTGACAATCGGCGCGAGTGCCCCCGTCCATACAAGGCGTTGTCTGGGTCGGCTGCGGCAATCTCGGAACGCGGCAAGTTCGGACGGTTGCCGCCACCTGAGACAGCGGCCCTGCGATATGCTTCTGAATGTACAATTAAACGCACCAGATGCTTGGTGGACCAGCGGTTGTCGATCAGCTCGCAAGCCAACCAGTCCAACAACTCCGGATGGCTCGGAGCGCGACCAGTGGTGCCAAAGTTATTGGGGGTGGCGACCAGTCCACGGCCCATTAACCAGGACCAGACGCGGTTCGCGTAGACTCGGGCTGTCAGCGGATTCTGTCGGTCCGTCAGCCAATGCGCAAATCCGAGTCGGTCTACTGCGGTTGGTTCAGCGCGAGCTTGAGTGTCCAGAGCTGTCAGGAATCCGCGTGGCACAACCTCGCCCAGATTGTGCACGTCACCGCGGACGTGAATCGGCAGGTCCTCGGGCGGACGCTCCTCCACAATCGTTAGATACTGCGGGCGCTGCTTGAGCTGCCGTTGCATGGCCGCGCGCGATGTTTCCATCGACTTCAGTTGCTGCTTGAGCTCGGCCAGTCGCGCGGCATCAATGGCATCATCTCGGGACGAATCTTGCGATTTGTCTGCTGTTTGGTCCAGTGACTGTTGCGTGATCGGCAAGAATTGCACTGCGTCCACAATCACATGACCGTTGGCTTTCGCATTGGATATCAACACATAAGCTTGGCCACCGGCTTCAAAGCGGTAGCGCCCCAGCGATTGCCAAAGGTTCTCGATTTCGGGTGGTTGGCGCTGGTTCACGCGAACAATCCGTTCGCCATCCGCGCTGAACACATGCACCCGAACGTTGGAGGCACGATTGCCCGATGCGGAGTACGAGATTCGAACATCGTATTCGCCCTCCGGCAAATTCGCCGGCTCGAAAGTCACCGTCTTATCACCTTGACTCTCGAAACCATCGTGGATGTAGCCCGCTTCCAAGTAGGGCGGCTGAGAGGTCGACTCGGTCCAAGAGCCGACGCGAGTCGCAGACGTATCGTCCAGCACCAATCCCGGTTGAGAATCCAGGGGGACACTTTTTTGATGCGACTTGGTGAGCGTGGCCAAGCGCCGATTCAACTGCTTGATGCGAGTATCTAATTCTGTAACGCCGTCCTCCAGCTGCGAGTAGCGAGTTTCTTCCGCAGCCTGCAGTGGCAATGGTTGCTCGATCCACTTGGACACGTTGTCATGCCGCATCGCGACAGCTGAATGAAAGACACCCGCCAACGCGTAGTAGTCGCGCGTGGGAATGGGGTCGAACTTGTGATCGTGACAACGCGCGCAGCCGATGGTTTGGCCAAGGAATGCGCGGCCGACCAGTTCCAGTTGCTCGTCGATGTAATCCATTTCCAACTGGTCTTTGTCTTGTTGTTCCAAGTTGGTGTTGCCCATTGCCAAGAGACCGGTGGCAATCAACTGGTTAGCTCGCTCGGCGGTGTCACCAGTGGCCATCAAGTCGCCGGCCAGTTGCTCATGGATCATTTGATCAAAGGGGCGATCTTGGTTGTACGCCGCAATTAGATAGTCGCGGTAGCGCCAAGCCTGCGGCAGGATGAATCCGCGCAAAGTAATGGACTCGGCATAACGGGCGACGTCCATCCACTTCCGGGCGAAGTGCTCACCGAAGCGTGGACTGGTCAACAATTGGTCGACCAGTTGCACATAGTCGGACTCACGGTCCGGACTGGCGGCGGCAGTTTTCAACTGTTCAATCGTGGGCGGCAAGCCCGTCAGATCGAAAACCAAACGCCTGGTTTGCACCGCTGCAGCAGCCTGCGGATAGGCTGGCAGCCCCTCTTGAGCCAGTCGCGCATTGATAAAAGCATCGATCTCGGTTGGGCTGTCCGGATGTTGGGGAACGGGTGGACGTTGTAGTGGACGATAGGCCCAGTGGTCTTGAGCTTGCTCGACCGGTAATCCCATCTGCTTGACTTGAACCTCACCGCGACGGGGATCAACGGCTCCGCGTTGGATCCACAATTCAAAGTCACGAATGACATCATCGGGCAATTTGCCCTCAGGCGGCATTTGGAGGGCCGGATCATCGTAGCTGATCGCTTGCCACAGGCGGCTACCGGCGGGATCTCCGGCAACGATCGAGGCGCCCGAATCACCTCCAACACTCCAGCCGGACCGCGAGTCCAATACCAGTCCACCACTCGCTTCCGTGTCGGTAGCATGGCAATCCAAGCAGTGTGCAATCAGTACCGGACGTATGCGATTCTCGAAAAATTGCAGCTGAGCGTCATCCTGGGCATTAATGCTGTGTTGGCAACACAGGCAGCTTAACGCCCAGCAAAGAACTGCCAGCGCCGCATGACGATGCAGCCAGGATCCAAAGCGAGTGGTCAACCTATTCATGGACGCCCGCTCCTTCCAGCTGGGAGCAAGAAGCGAGCAGCCGGCAAAACGGCCGGATTCCTTCCAAGGCATTTGGCATGCAAGCTAACGAGACGATTCATGGCAAACCGGATGGGAGAGGTCGCAGGCAGGAACCTCTATTCTAACGCGGACAGCCGAATAAGATCAAACTCATCCCAGCCGGTGGTCGTTCGCCCAATTTGAAACAACGCCTCGACAGCTGATGCCGTGACCGGGTAGCCCGCATTTTCAGATTCGCCAATCGTTGACGGAGCTCGGATAGAGATTCCAGTGAGTAACGCGATCGACGTGGCAGAGCGGGATTCGACCGAGATAGGACTTCCGCAGCCGGTATTTAAGCTCTCGCTGGGAGACTATTGACCGAAGGCGGTGAGCCGAGCGCGGTGAGCCTGCAACTCACGGTACATCTTGCTCAGATCGGACCGCAATTGGTTCAGATCCTGCTCGGCTTGCTCGGCAGAAGAAGTCAACACCGAGACCTCTCGCTGATAGCCTTCCAGATCCGCGGTCAGCTTTTGATTTTCCACTTGCCGGAAGCTGATCATTTCCTGGCCCAGCTGATTGGCTTCGCTCAATTCGGTGGACTCTCGCCTAAACAGCGTGATAGCCTCGGAGACTTCATGGATCCGAACAAAGAGCTTGTTGAAGGATTCTTCGTAGCCAATCAGCGGCCGCACGAAAATGCGTTGTACAAGTTCCGCTGTCCCGTTTTCAATCAACGGCCGAGCGGCTTCTTCCTTCAATACGATACGCTCCTTCATATCGGGAGTCAGCGTGACCTTTCCGTCCTCTCCACGTTTCAGCCGGCTATCGACGCTACGACCGGTGGCGTCGAAATAGCCCCGCTCGGTCGCATTCGCATCTTCTTCGCTGTCCACGTCCACTTCGTAGTTTTTCAGGATGTTGACTTGGACCCAAATACTCTCTTGCGGGTCATCGTCATTGGCCCGCTGACCATCGTGCATATATCGATCGATGACTCTTTGCTGCCGACCATTCTCTTCGGGAATGCGTTCAAACAGCGTCGTGATATTCTCTTCGTCCATACGACCGAAGATCTCTTGGTCACTGGGCTGCGAGCCGGGTGCGGCGTAGGCGCTGTGGCTGTCCAGCGGCAGCAATTCGTAGAGGGTCCAACTGGACGATGCACCCGACTGAATAAAATCCTGCTGCGACTGCAATAACGCCAGGGTTGGCGTCAGCGTCACGGTGCTGGCCTGGCTGGCCGTGACCGTGAATTCGCCCAGGTAATGAATCGGGATGGGCCGACCATCTTCGTTCAACTGTTCGGCGAACGCGTAGACGACTAGATCCACAGGCAAGCTTTCGCTGGACGGTTGCGCGGCTGCCGCGCCCTCGTCCGCGGGTGCCAGATCCGCCAGTGCCGCGTCCTGTCCGCCCGATAATTCCAATTCAAATCCTTCGCCGGCTGTTTGGATAT
>JANQOL010000761.1 GCA_028289675.1 Pirellulaceae bacterium | reverse complement strand
GAATCGTTCCTCGACGTCATTGGGCACCACTGGGCGGTACGATTGAACCGGTTCTTCAGCGGCTGTGGTCTGTTCCTGAGCGGTGTCGGTCGTGGTCGCCGACGCCTCCAATTCGGCTCGCTTGGGATCCATCAACTGCTGAATTTGTTGCCGGCTAAGCGGCCCGCGTAAGTAGGACATGGCCCATCGGGTCTGAAAGATGGTGGGCCCATCATCGTGGACGTTGTTCATCAAAAACACGCGACTGCCCAACGCGGCCAATGTCTGTTCCATAGCTGCGCGGTCGAACTTGGCGCCTGTCTGGGCCGCCGCACCTTCCAGCCCCTCCAGCACGCGCTCTTTGTCACGTTGTGTTTGCAAGCGTCCCAAGAACCAGGTACCGATGTTGGACAGTCCCTTGTAGTCCAAGTCGACGGGGTTTTGCGTCGCCAGTGCAATGCCAAGACCAAACGCTCGAGCCTGTTTCAACAACACCAACATCGGCGGTTTGCTTGGAGGCTTGGCCGACGGAGGAAAATACCCAAACACCTCGTCCATATAGAACAACGCCCGCAGGCTGCCCGTTCCTGGCTGAGAGCGCATCCAACTAAGCAACTCGTTCAAGAAGATAGTCACAAAGAACATTCGCTCAGCGTCGCTTAGATGAGCGATCGAGATGATCGACAACCGCGGTTTGCCTTGCCCGGTGTACAGCAGACTTTTGATGTCCAGCGGCTGACCTTCCAACCAGCCCGAAAATGTTGGGCTCGCCAATAAGTTGTTCAACGTCATCGACAACTTCATCCGGTCGGCGGCCGGATAAAAGCTCTCCATGTCAAACACGCCGACCTTTTCGATAGGGGGAGCTTGGATCGATCGGATTAGAGACGGCAAGTCCAGACTCTTTCCCTGGCGCCAGGCATGGTCAAAAATGTTGGACAACAAAATGTGCTCGCGACTGCTCAGTGGATCGGCTTCCACGCCCATCAACGTCAACAGTCCAGAGGCCGCGCCGGCAATTCGCTCACGCATCACGTCCGCATCTTCCTGCACGGCCGGTGGAGGAGCATCAAAACTCTTGAGCACCGTCAGCGGAATACCAGCGTTGCTGCCCGGCGTAAAAATCGATACGTCGACCGCATCTTTGTAGCGTCGCACGCGCTCGCCATCTTGGTCCCAAGACTCCAACCCGGACTTCCACTTGGCCGCGGTTTGCGCTGCGTATTCGTCCACGGAGACGCCCGCGCGGCTGGCTTCTGACGGCTCCAACCACGGTTTAAACGAATCGGGCGCAAAGTCCGGGAACGATAACAACAGGTTGCCCAAGTCGCCTTTGGGATCAATGCACACCGCCGGGATGCCATCGATGGCGGCTTCCTCCAACAACGACAAACACAGACCCGTCTTCCCACTGCCCGTCATGCCCACGCACATGGCGTGTGTCGTCAAGTCTTTGGCGTCATACAACACCTTGTCGTCCAGCAGCTTGCGTCCCGCCAACTCGAACTTCTTGCCTAAGTAAAACGAGCCAAGCTTTTCGTAGTCCGGTAGATTTCCCATGGGAGGATTCCTTTGCATTCCATGACGCGGCGAAACAATGAGCTCGGATAGTAATTCGCCGGTAAGATCTTCGTGAGCGACAAGGACCTTGAGCAGGTAGTGCCGCAAGCAGACAAGGGGCCTTGAGGAGTGGCAACTTGCATTAGAATAGTAACGCATTGCCGGGCCGATTGGGACCGGACCGAGATCCTCCAGTGAAGTAGGAACGTCGACGTGGTTGAGACCTTAAACGCTGCCCGGCGCGCACTGCCGTCGGCCATCTTGGTTGCCGCCGGCTGGTGGGCTATGGCGACTGACGCGCCCGCGCAGAAGCCGCCCAAGTTGACCAACGCGCAAATCGAGCGGCTGACTCGCAACGGAGACCGTTTGGCCGATCAAGGTGATTACTTGGCGGCCCTGGAAAAATACACTCGAGCCTATCTCGGTGTGGTGTCCCGCATTCGTGGCCAGGACTTCTTGGCTCCCGTCGCGCCCAATATTCTCTCCCGCGAAGAGTTGGGCGAGGAAATGCTACAAATGATGGAGGATGAATACACGGCCGAAGAATTGCTGCTGATGGACAGCAGCTACAAAGCGTTTGGTTTGATGGCCGCCGAGCAGCGAGCGGAAACACTGATACGGAAACTACTCACCGAAGAAGTGGCTGGCTTTTACGATCCGGACAAGAAACGCATGGTGCTGATCTTGGAGAAGGGCTCGGCCAAAGATCCCGGTTGGTTCGGTCGGCTCCTCGGCGCCCGCCCTGCTTTCGACAAAGACGAGCAGAAGACCACCTTGGCGCACGAGCTAACGCACGCGCTGCAAGACCAGCTGTACGATCTCAACTCCATGGAGGAGCACATTGAGCACGACGACGACATGCTGTTGGCATTCGCAGCGCTGGTCGAAGGTGACGCAACGTTACTCATGTTTCTAGAGTCCGGCGACCAGGAACTGTCCGACATGGATCCGGAAGCTCTGCGTGCCACGTTCAACATGATGAGCTGGATGACACCACTAGCAGGCGGTAAGAGTTACCGTGAGGCACCGCCCATTTTTCGCGAATCGCTGATCTTCCCCTACTTCCAAGGCATGCTGTTCACACTGGGCGTAGCCGGCCAAGGAGGCTGGCCGGCGGTACACGAAGCTTACTCACGTCCGCCACTCAGTACTGAGCAGATTTTGCATCCAGAGAAGTACATGGACGCCAGTCAACTCGATGCACCGCAGTCCGTGACCATCCCGGACCTTGCGGAAGCTTTGGGCCAGTCTTGGAGCCACTTGGGCGGCAACTGCCTGGGCGAACTACAAACGAGCATTATGCTCAAGCAGACCGCTGGAGGCACGCAAGCTGCCGAAGGCTGGGACGGGGACTGGTACGAAGTATTTCGCAATGAGGACGAGCAGCTAGCCCTGGTCCAGGTCAGTATCTGGGATTCGCACCAGGATGCCGAAGAATACGCCACCGCGTACCGGCACTATCGTCAGACCATCCAAGACAAATCCAAGAGCTTCGCCGCCGACGCCCAGCGATTTGTCGAGCAACACGACGACCAAGTCTGGATCATCGAGGGCTTGCCCAAGGCGCAACATGATGCCATTCGCGCCAAGCTGAAAGATTGCAAGTTCGAAGACAAGATCTTTCCGGTGCAGAAGTCTCCCAGCGAAGACTCACGATGAGCGTGATGGGAAAACGACAGGGCAGGTTTGTAAGAGCTTGAAACGCAGAGTCGCAGAGGACGCAGAGTCCGGATTCGAGCATTTCCCTACGCTGTCCACGTCTCTGCGTTTCAAAACCCTCTCCGCTGGAAGTGTCGAGTGAACGACTTAAACAAAATTACCGAAGCAATCATCGGCGCAGCCATCCATGTGCATCAACGGCTCGGACCAGGCCTGCTTGAAACAGCATACCGCAAATGTTTGGCCTACGAGCTGCGTCAGCGTGATCTTGAAGTCGTGGAAGAACAACCCATTCCAGTGGTCTACGATGAAGTTCATTTGGAATGCGGTTTTCGAGCTGACTTGCTCGTCAACAAACGCGTTGTTGTCGAGTTGAAGGCAAAATCGGCAATCCATCCTGTCGACAAAGCGCAGACGCTTTCTCACCTTCGACTGATGAAGCTACAAGTCGGTCTGCTGATCAATTTTCACGAAGTCAAACTGGTGGATGGCCTGCATCGGATTGTCAATGACTTCGAGGATGCAGAATGATCTGCTGTGAAGTCCGCAGAACGAGGGTTTCTTTCCCACATCATCTCTGCGTTCTCAGCGTCTCTGCGTTTCAGAAGCTCCTCTCCTTCTCCCAAACATGGCTATGCGCTTACGCCCAGCCGCGATGTCAAATCGAGGTGGGATAGGGAGTTCTTCCAGTTGACCATCCTGGCGTCGTCGTTAAACTCCTACAAAGTGTCGGACTTCGAGCCGATGAAGCCGACCGTCGCGCCCCGCGGGCGACGAACAACACGAGGCAATCAAGCGTCGCATGTGCGGAATTGTTGGAGTTGTTTCCAAAGAAAACGTCAATCAATGCGTCTATGACGCGCTGACGGTGCTGCAGCATCGAGGGCAAGATGCCGCTGGAATCTGCACCGACGATGCGGGCACACTAAGACTCCGAAAGGACAACGGCCTGGTGCGTGATGTGTTTCGTTCGAAACACATGAAAAAGCTGAGAGGCACCATGGGCATTGGCCACTGCCGATACCCGACTGCGGGTTGCTCCAGTTCGGCCGAAGCTCAACCGTTCTACGTGAATGCCCCTTATGGCATCAGCCTGGCGCACAACGGCAACCTAACGAACTCCGATCAGCTCGCTCGGGAGGTTTGCGCCAACGACCTTCGTCACATGAACACGACCAGCGACAGCGAAGTCTTGCTGAACGTGTTTGCCCACGAGATGTTCTCCCAAAAGGAAGCCATCCCTACGCCTGAAGGAGTCTTCCGTGCCGTGGCTCAGTTGCATCGTCGCTGCCGCGGTGCCTACGCGGCGATTGCCATGCTCAACGGCAATGGAATTGTGGCATTTCGTGATCCGCACGGAATTCGGCCGTTGATTTGCGGACAACGAGAATCGTCGTTGGGCCGCGAGACGATGATTGCCAGCGAGTCGGTGGCTCTGGATAGTCTTGGCTTCGAACCGATATCTGACATCGCACCGGGCGAAGCGATCTACGTCAATCGATCGGGAGACGTGTTTCGGCGTCAGTGTGCCGATCAACCACAATTGACGCCTTGCATCTTTGAACATGTGTATTTAGCACGGCCGGATTCCGTCGTAGACGGTATCAGCGTCTACAAAGCGCGGCTAAGGATGGGTGAGAAACTGGCCGACAAGGTCACTCGCTTGTCGCCCAATCACGATATCGACGTGGTCATGCCGATTCCGGATTCCGGCCGGACTTGCGCCTTGTCGATGGCAGTGAAGCTGGGCGTCACCTACCGCGAGGGGTTCATCAAGAATCGCTACATCGGAAGAACGTTCATCATGCCCGGTCAGGCCGAGCGCATGCGCAGCGTCCGTAAGAAACTGAACCCAATCGAATTGGAGTTCAAAGGCAAGGTCGTTTGTCTGGTCGACGACTCAATTGTGCGAGGCACGACCTGCAACCAAATCATCAAGATGGCTCGTCAGGCTGGTGCCGTGAAGGTCTACTACTGTTCCGCGGCGCCTCCAGTTCGACACCCGAATGTTTATGGGATCGATATGCCCGCCGCTCCGGAGTTAATCGCGCACGGGCGCACCGAAGACGAAATCGCCGAGTTAATCGGTGCCGATTGGCTGGTGTATCAAGAACTAGAAGATCTGGTCGCCTGCGCCCAGGAAGGAAATCCGCAGATTGAGTCGTTCGAGTGTTCCGTTTTCAATGGGCACTATGTGACCGGGGATATTGATGACGCTTATCTGTCGGATCTGGAGGAAACCAGGAAGGACTCAGCCAAATCGAAACGTAAAGAGCAACCGGTGATCCGCGCGTAAGTCATGTTTGGCGGGCTGGAGGCAGTCGACCGTTTACCATTTCTCCGGTCCGCAGAATCGGACGCGGTAGCGGCCGATGCCCGATATTGTTGGAGGCCCTGCACTGAACACCCGCTGGTGCTCCTTTTCGCCCCTACCTAAGGCCCTCTCTTGCTACTCCTCCAACTGCAGCGGGCGGCCGCCGCGGTTCCACCAAAGATCGGGGGGCGGCCAGCGTTCGTCGACGCGCTCGGTCGACTCGACCCATCCCCAGTCCACCGAATTTGGATTGCGCTCATACCAGAGCCAATCAATTTCCGGCTCCTGTTCGACAACAACGACGCGCCGCACTTGTTTCTTGGGCTTGGGTGACGGCGGCTTGATTTCGACTTTCGCCGGTTCGACCTCGACCACCGGCTCAACGACCTCTGGTTCGGGCTCAATCACAGGCTCCGGCTCGATTACGACGGGCTCGGGCTCCAGCACAGGTTCGGGCAAAACCTCGACCGGCTCGAGCTCGGGTTCGACGATCATTTCCGGATAGTAAACCTCCGCGTCCCCGGGTTGTCCCTGAGACGGCAACACTCGAACTTGAACGCCAATGTCGTGGAAGGTCCTCATAATGTGCTCGTGGCAGGTAAACATGATGACCTGATGTCCCAAGGCGGCAAAATCTCGAAGCACGCGCGCGGCCGCTTCCGCACGGGCGGCGTCGAAGTTCACAAAGACATCGTCCAGCACCAGCGGGATGGTCACGCCGCGCCGGGCGTAGGCGGCGGCCAGCGATAAACCGAGCGCGATAAACACGGTTTCGCGCGTGCCGCGCGACAGCACTTCCAACGGTAGCGCTTGGCCCCTGGCGTTGTCGATGCGCAACTGGTTCTTGCCCAGTGGCGTCCAGATCCGTACATATTTACCTTCGGTCAATTGGGTCAGAAACGCCGACGCCTCGCGCAGAGTCTCAGGTTGGCGTTCGGTTTCGTACACTTCGCACACACGATCCAACAGCCCCGTCGTGACCGCCAAGGTCTGCCAGTGTTCGGCACAGGCCTGTAGCTGATTCTCGATGCAAGCCAACTCCAATCGAGCCTCGGACAGACGCGAATTGGCCGCCAAAGACTTCATCTCTTGCGTCAATTCTCCTTGACGCAAATGCAGCTGCTCGACGCGCTGTTCGGCCTGCTGCGTTCGTTGCCCAATCGCTTCCCACCGCTTTTCCAACTCAGACGCGCTGGGGTTGTCCAACAACCGAGTGATGGTTTCATAGGGTACGGCCCCGCCGATGACGGCTTGAATACGCTCGCCCAACTCACTGACTTGTTCTTCCAAGGCGATGTGCTCAGCCTTGCGTTCCAGTTGCTCCAACAACTGTTCTTCAGATTCGCAGCCATGCTCGGACAACAAAGCGCTCTGTGCCCGTTCGATCTTGTCGATGCTCTTTTGCAGCGCGGTCATTTGCTTGGCCAGCTGCTGATCTTGCTCCTTGAGCAAACGTTTCTTGTGGATGAACTGCTCTTGAGAACTGATCAGCGACGTCAGCTGCCCAAGCTTTTCAATGGTCTGAGAGGCCGTTTCGGCAGTTGCCTTCAGCGGCTGAACTTCAGACGGCGGCGGCATGTCCTGAGTCCGGTTCAGTTCCGCTTCCTCGCGGCTGGTAAACTCGTCGAAGTCATCCTTGTTCGGAGAGTCATTCGCCGACTGCACGGCAAAGGCTTGTCGCGCAAGCGTGTCAATACGCTGGGTAATCGCCCCCAGTTCGATTTGCCGCGTCTCCCGCTCTTCCTCCAGACTCTGCAGGCGTTTGCGGGTTTGCAGCAACGAATCGTAGCCCTCGGCCATGATCCGGATGCTTTTGGGCGACAACGATTCCGTGAGGCCCAGTTGCGACAACGTTCGCTGCCACTGGGTCTTGGCGGATCGCAGCGAGTCGGCGGCTTGGGCGGCGCGTTTCCGCGCGGCGCGATAGCGCTCCAACGCCGCCTGGCGATTGTGCTGAATCGGTAGAACACCTTCGAGCTCGCCGATCTGTTGTTCGGCTTCGCGCAGGCGAGTTTCCAACGACCCGGTGTGCGCTGGCAGGCGGCGTTCGTAGTCGTCGCGTTCCACTTCCGTCTTGCGAATCTCTTTGCGAATCGCGTCGATTTGATCCTCCACATCCTCCAATTCGGAGACCGTCGAACGATCGAGCACATTATTCCACATCAAACTGAGGAACAACATGAACATGCCGGACACGACAAACATCATGCCCGACTGCGATTCCGATTCGATGATACCAAAGAAGATCCAGAATCCCCACACGAGCGAGAATCCTCCCGCTACGACCAAGATGCCCATGAGGAATGCGCGTTCGACGGGCAGTGCCTCGTCGCAGGTCAAATTGATGGCGGTCTCTTCCAATTCTTCGCGCCGCGCGACCTGTTTGTCCAGAGCCTCTTGAATT
Source organism: Pirellulaceae bacterium (assembly GCA_028289675.1). Classification (GTDB taxonomy): domain Bacteria; phylum Planctomycetota; class Planctomycetia; order Pirellulales; family Pirellulaceae; genus Aureliella. The sequence continues at coordinate 5,417 of JANQOL010000761.1, read as the reverse complement.
TGAATGCGTTTGCGAAGCAAGGAAACGACATCGCCCCGAGCTTGAATCGCCGCCTGCACATCGTCTTCGCCGCGTGCGGTCATGAACTCGGACAACTCGCCGTCCAGTCGGTCGGCTTCTCGTTTGTCAACTTCACTCTGTTGCTTGGCCTGCTTCAGCCGATTCGACCACAGCCGAACTTCACTGGCTGGCTCCGACAACTGGTTGATGGCTTGCCGAGACAGGTCCGGCATACGTGTCATGCGCCGATCGTCCAGCAGCGCTTGCTGATCTTCCTCCGAGACGCCCAAACGCTGCGCGTCTTCCAACAATTGTTCTCGCGTTTGGTCGATTTGACCGTCCAACCGCTGGATGTTTTTTTGAATCGAAGTCAACCATGGGGTTTGTTCCGAGGCCGCTTCGATTTTGGCGGCCAAATCCAAGATGCCGCGGCGGAGTGGCAGTTTTCGCGCTTGGTCACGCAGTTGTCGTCGCTCTGACTTGAGGTTCTCGAGCCTCCCTTCCCGCTCTTGGCGCTGCTCGTTTAACTGGTCCAGCGACTCGGCCGCCGAATCGGGCAAATCGGTGCGAGCTCCCAACTGCGCGATCTGCTCCTGGATCTCCATCCGCTGCACCCAAGTCGGCCGGACCTGCAAGGCAATCTCGTAGCCCTTGGATTCCACTTCCCATTCAGCGATCCGCGCTTTGAGCTCTTTCAGTTCGGAGTTTTGCGAGTTCTTGAGCGCGGCCAACTCGCTCCAGCGGCGACCGTTGCCAGCCAAGCCATCGATTTCATCCTTTAGCTTCTCGCGTTGCAGCATCAGTTGCTGCATTTGCCCTTGGTCAGGTGTGGGGCCCACGATGTGACGGCGACCCGTCTTCAATTGCCGCGTCACATCGACCAACGACACTCGGTCCAGTCCACTGGACAGCTTATACAGCTCGTCCGCAGCAGCCGTGTCGTCCAGCGTGCTCAGTTCTTGCAATTCACGTAAGCCGATGGCGAACACGTTGGTAAAGATTGACTCGTCGACTTGTCCCAGCAGCATGGCCAGCCGGTGTTGTCCTTGAGCCAATCCATCATTGCCCGTCACGGTTAGGCTGCCAGATGCACCGGATTGGTCCAGCGATGCGCGACGGTTAATCTCGTATCCGCCGCCGGGACCTGTGACCCGAATGGCACCTCCCGGTTTGCCACCGTGCACCGGCGGCAGATAGCGCTGCCGACGTTCGGTCGTAAACCCATAGAACATAGTTCTCAAGAATTGCATCAACGTCGTCTTGCCGGCTTCGTTGGGTCCGTAGAACACCGTCATCGTGTCCGGCATCGAATGCACGGACAGTCCGGACCACACCCCAAAACCGTCAATCTGAATGTCCTTGATTTTCACTATTCGGATCCTCCGAAGCGACGTGTGGGTGCCACCAAATCCACCTGATGTCCGCGCAGCAGGTCGACACCCAACAAGGTACTCTTATCTAAGGTGGCCATTTGCGAGTCGGCGTTGGGGGCCGCCAATGCGGCTTGCCACACACTCGAGCCCGGCGTTTCCGCGTCCACCATTGGCTTTAAATTGAGTTTCTTCGAGCGGTCTTTGCGATGCGTGGCCGCTGTCCGCAAGAAGTCGCCCAAGATCGTATCTTCTTCGTGCCAACCAGCTGGCAGTTCCTTGGGCGGCAGAATTTCGATGTCCGTTGACCAACAACTCGGTTGTCCATGGCCGAATTCGCGGCGGAGCCAGCCCAGCAAGTCTTCCAGGGCGCTCGGACCTACCACGGTGGCGTTCTCCAGATCCATGTGGACCCGCCATTTGACCAGCAGATGCCGCCCAGACGCTTCGCTCTGCAAACGCGCCACCCGTTTGGCCAACAACTGCCTTAGGTCTCGGCCCAAGGCGACGTCATCGGCATCAATGTCTTGCTCGGAGTAGCGGATCATGTCGATATCGATGGAATGCACTTGCACACACCGCTGGGCGTCCACGTCCACTAGCACAAAACCATGCGCGCCTTCCTCCTGCAGACACCGCGCCTGCGGAGCACCGCTGTAGCGAATGATGGGTTCTTCGGTTTGCAGAATCTGAGCCTGATGCCGGCCACCCAAGGCCCAGTAGTCGATTTTCTCCGACCGTAGCGTTTCGCTATCCGCCTGGCCGTAGGCCACGGCCACCACATAGTTGTCATCTTCTTCGTGGGCGTACTCGGCAGCTTTGACCGTTTCGCTACCATCGGCGCTGCGTCCCAAGAGGGTGACCAGCCGAGTTTGGTTGCGCCGGAAGACCACGCTCTCGACTTCGTGTTTGGAAAAGACGTGCACATTGTCGGGTAACTGCACTGCGTCCGGCCAACGTTCGGGATCATCGACGACGCCCCCCGCCCAATACACTTGGATGCCGCGTTGGCCCAAGATTTCGAACTGTTCGAGCAGGAAAGCCGCCCCCTGAGCCCCGCTGGTCAGCGGATTCAAGATGTCGCCAGATAACACAATGAAATCAACGTTCTCGACCACAGCGTGTTCAAACACGGCTTCGGCCGCCTTCCAAGGGGCCTCGACCAGGGTCGCCCGCAAATGGTCGGGCAAGTCAAGAATATCCTGCATCGGACGTTCGAGATGAAAGTCACTAGCGTGGATAAAGCGAAATGATTCCTTCGCCATCGTCGAGCCTTCCTTGGTTATGACAGTGCGAGGCGGGGCGCGAGCTGTTCGTAGGGCGCTCAGCTCGAAACGCCGTCAATCAATCCGACGCTGTCAGTCGCGAAGCGCGATCCGTCGAGCAGCGACGCAAGTGTTCGCTGCGGGACGACAAGCCCAAGCCGGCTGCCAGGTTCCCTCGGGCAGTCCACACTCAAGCCGCCCGAGTTTAACGCATGTGGGCAAGTTGTGCCAACGTCGTTTCTTGCCTAGATCCACGCAGACCAGCGAGCCGCGTTGCTAGCAAACACTGCACGGGGCATTAAGGTGAGCGTCAGGCGCCAATGCCGGCCAGCCAGACCAAGAGACCAATGACGACGCCACACATGGCCACGGAAACGAGAAAGCCAGCCACGTCTTTGGTTCTGGGGCGCAGAAATTCCCATTCCGTTCCCGGAAACAGTCGGTCGCCTTCGAATCTGCGCGGGTTGGCGTACGAGGCTTCCAGATTGCGACGATCTTCCTCGGGATCCGGAGACACTTCGGTTTTCATTTTGGCGAAGTAGCGATCCAACTGTTCCGGATCGCCTCGAGGTGTTACCAGACTGATCAGGCCCAGCACAGCAAACGGCAAAAGTAAACGTGGAGGCAAACGCAACGTCTCCAACTGCGCCTTCGAGCTGCTGCTGAGATCCCAACCCAACATTGCGTACAGGACGAAATCCAGATTCAGATTTCCGGCACCTCGGAACTGACCGGTCTGTCGCTCGATGACCACACGCGTCATTCCCTGTTGAACGTCGGACACCAACACGTTCTCGACCGGCCCGGTAGGTTCTAGGCCCCCGGACCAGAAGATAGCACTTCCACCGGAACGAACGACGATGTCGATCTCCTCTCCCAACGCGGCCACCGGAGGTTCGGGCCCCAGACTGTCCAGCATGTCCTGGTCCCCGTCATCGCTTGCCTGCTGCTGGAGCGTCTGCCAGGCCTGACGCTTGGCCACGTCGGCGGCCGTTGCCGGTCGGGACAGGGTCGTGGTGACAGTATGCGTGGCTGCGCTGAACATCGGATTGGTTCGCAGAGAGCTAGCCATTCGCGGTAGAGCCCATGGCAGCACAAAGAACATCAGCGCCGAAAACACCAGCGTCAGCCACACCGACACTCGATTAGCTCGCCGCCAGTACATCCCAATCCAGAAGGGCGCGGCAAACAAAATCGGCAGTTCGACGGCAAACTTGAATTGCCCGAACACATCCGAAAACTGAATAGAAATCACCGAGGCTCCCACGATCATGATCAGCCCGGTTAGTCTACCAACCAACAGGCAAGTTTTTTCGCTGGCCGTGGGATTGATCCAGGTAACGAACACGTTGCGTGTGATCAGAGCGGCCGTGACGATCATGTAGGTATCCGCCGAACTCATCATGGCTGCCATCAGGCAGGCCAACATGAGACCCACCAAGCCCAGCTTGAGCGGTCCCAAGATTTCGCGGGCCGCCACGCCCCAAACTCGGTCGTTGTCCGCCGCAATCTCCGCGTTGCCCGCCAAGAGGGCCAAGGCAATGAGAGCCGTCAAAGCCCAGCCGACCGTACACAGTCGCTTCAGAAAATTCCCGACGACCAGTCCAATGCGTGCCTCGTCCTCACTCTTGGCCGATCCTCCGCCGGTGGCGATAAAGTGGGGCTGGACCACGATGCCCACCATGACTAGCAGACTCAAGGAAACAATGTATTGCACCGGAAACTCGCCCGCGCTGGGTCCGGCGAATAGACTAAAGTGGTCGCTGGATACCCGTTCGTGCAAGATACGAAAGCCATCCATCAGGCCCATTTGCTGGGGATCTCCAAAGTTCTCCACCAGCGCCCACAAACCAAAGGGAATCAACAGCACGGACAGCAAGATAATGAACACCCCTTGGATCAGATCGGTGTAGTAGGCCGCCGTTAAGCCTCCCAATACACCGTAGGCAATCACCACCAGCGCTAGTCCGGGAATCAACAGGTATTTCAAGTCCAACCCGCCGAGCGACTCAAAGCCTAGCAACGGGGCCGCGAAGCTGGCAATCGCTGACAGCATCGTGGACAAATAGAACATGTAGAACAACAGTGCAAAGGCCGAATAGGCCACGCCCAAGGCCGGCGATTGGTAGCGTTCGACGAACCAGTCGCCCAACGTCAGGTGACGCATGCGTCGGTACCACACCGCCACGATCCAGTAGATCGGAGTTACAAACAACCACATCAGGGCCGACCAGACACCACTCAAGCCGCTGGTCCAAACCGTGCGGCCCACGGTCACGGGCTCGTGCGCGCCGGTGCCAGCTCCGAAGGCCGCAAACGATTGCAGCAGCTTGCCAAATCCTCGAGACCCCATGAAGTAGTCTTCTTGACCACGCACACGCCGCATCGACCACACGCCAATGGCAACCATGCCGATTAGATAAATGATCAGCACTCCATAGTCAGTCCAATGCATGGCAGTCTCGCTTCAGCGTCAATCGTTCGGTGAGCTCGGCACGACGCCTGCTGACAGCGCCGCGTGGTGGGTGGCCACAGTCTAAAGCGCGATTCGGTGAAGTCCAGTGCGCGCCGTAACTTCGTCACTGGACATATACTCAGTCATCGCTGCCGCTCACGGAACTACAGCTGGGCACGTGGATGTGCTCTGAGATAGACTTCGCGCAGATTCGCAGTCGAGAGATGCGTGTAGATTTGCGTCGTCACGAGACTTTTGTGGCCCAGCAGCTCTTGGACACTGCGAATATCGGCTCCACGATCCAGCAGGTGAGTCGCAAAGCTGTGG
>JANQOL010000760.1 GCA_028289675.1 Pirellulaceae bacterium | reverse complement strand
TCTTTGGTAATGATATCACCAGCACCCTTGTCGACCCGGACGAGCGCATCGTCTTGAACCTGCCAGCCGTCTGACAATGCGTCTTTTTGGTAATTTCGCCAGTGTTCAGTCGACGACCCATCGAACAGAATCTCCCAACCGCTGAGGGCCTCGGGTTGGGACAGGATTCCGCGGTTCGTCTCGGCCCGTAGCGTGCCCGCCGTCAATAGCAGCAGGCAGCCAAGCGGAGCGCAGATGGTCAGGTTGAGGTCCGTACGAGTCATGTGAAAACTCTTCATGGAGAAAATCCGATCTTGCAATGCCGGCTGAAGCAGACGTGATTCAAGAGGTTGGGTTGGGGCGATTGGAGGAACATGTCCGGCGGCGGGCGCCCCACAGCGGTCGTTCAATTTAGTTTGCCGGCACCGTGGAGTAAAGCGACCGGGGTTTGCGATGCCCTGCGGAGGCGGAAGCCTAGCTTCTCTCCTGGCGGACCAACAATTCGGAGAGCCAACGGTTCGCGCCGCCACTCAAGCGTCCATTCTGAAAAACGCGGGGTCTTGTTAAGATTCGGGCCCAATGTACGGTCAACAGGACAGCCTCGAAGCTAGCCCAGACGCACCGTAAACCAGCTCAGATGTCGATTCTTGGAACGGGCTGGCTAGGTGTCCGAGCGAGCCGCACTACAATGGTGCTCCTTCCATTCACGTTTCCAGCCGCGAAAGGTGGTCATATCGCATGTCATTGCGTGTCGGAGCCGTTTCTTACCTGAACACCAAGCCGCTGATTGCGGGATTTGACCAGCACCTGCCGGACGCGAATTTGGTGCTCGATCTGCCAAGCCGTTTGGCTGACCGGCTGACCGATGGCGACTTGGATGTGGCACTGATTCCCTCGGTTGAGTTCTTGCGCAGCCGACGTTGGTGTATCGTCTCCGACGCTTGCATCGCCTGCCGTGGGCCGGTGCGCAGCGTGCGTTTGTTGTTTCACAAGGCGCCCGAGCAAACTCGCTCGCTCGCTTTGGACGAAGGCTCGCGGACGAGTGTGGCGCTGGCTCAGGTCCTGCTGCATGAGCGGTATGGAATCCGACCGCAGCTGAGGAGCTTGGCGATTGATGACGACTATCATGATGTCGAGACCGACGCTGTTTTGGTCATTGGTGATCGAGCGATGAATGTTGACGTCTCTCGCTACCACAGCGTGTGGGATTTAGGAGAAGAGTGGTGCAGCCAGACTGGGTTGCCTTTCGTGTTTGCCATGTGGGTCACGTCCCGGGAATTGCTGCCTGCCGACGGCGCGCTTGCGCTGCAGAGCTGCCGCGACGAGGGGCTGAGTACGATTCCGCAGATCGCCGCTCGTGAGGCACAGCGGTACGGTATCAGCGAACTCGATTGCCAATCGTACTTCACCGAACAATTGCATTTCCATCTCGGAGAGCGTGAACTGCAGGGACTGGATCTGTTCCGCACTCTGGCGACTCGTTTAAGTCTGATACCCGCCAGCAGCTCTGAATTGTCGTTGCAACCCGCCTAGTGATCCTTGCAAACTGGTTTGAGCAACTCACGCTCGGCAACAGATTAAAGTTGAAACTCCATGATCGAACACATATTGGATAAGGCGATTGACGGTCAGCGGTTGTCTTCCGCTGATGGGTTGGCACTGTTGGAGTCCAGAAACTTGTCAGCCATTGGCGATGCGGCCAATCGAGTTGCCTTGAGACTCCATCCCGAGTCGTATCGGACGTACAACATCGATCGCAACATCAACTACACGAATGTGTGCACGGCGGTTTGCGATTTTTGTGCGTTCTACCGCTCGCCGAAGAGCGACGAAGGATATGTGCTGCCGCGCGACGAACTGCTGCGCAAGGTGGAAGAAACAGTGGCGCTGGGTGGCAATCAAATCTTGATGCAAGGCGGTTTGCATCCCCACTTCAAACTGGATTGGTATGAGGAACTGCTCCAGGACATTAAATCACACTTTCCCTCCGTCAATGTGCACGGTTTTAGTCCGCCAGAGATTTACCACTTCACCAAAGTTAACAAACTGTCGCTACGCGAGGTCTTGGAAAGACTACAGGCGGCGGGTTTGGGCAGTTTGCCGGGTGGCGGGGCCGAAATTTTGGTGGATCGCGTGCGTCGGGAGATCACGCGGGGCAAGGTGCTCACGGACGACTGGTTGGACGTGATGCGCGTCTGGCATCAGCTGGGCGGTATCAGCTCGGCCACGATGATGTTTGGGCACGTCGAAACACTGGCGGAGCGCATCGAGCACTTGGAGCGAATCCGGCAGCTGCAAGATGAGACCGGCGGTTTTACGGCGTTCATCTGCTGGACGTTTCAGCCCGACCACACCGACATGTCTCACGTGTCACCTTCGGGAGCCTTCGAGTATCTGTTGACCCAAGCCGTAGCGCGGCTGATGCTGGACAATGTGCCAAACATTCAGAGCAGTTGGGTCACGCAAGGTCTGAAGATTGGCCAGCTAGCCATGCTGTATGGTGCCAATGACATGGGCAGCCTGATGATCGAGGAAAACGTCGTCGCTGAGGCGGGGACCGTCCACTATCTGACACTGCCGCAAATTCGCGCGGCCATCGAGGAGCTGGGGTATGAGCCCCGGCAACGCGACGTGTTCTACCAGCTAGTAGCTCCCGAGCTGGAACGCTCGGCCATCGAAGCCAATCTGCGCCGCGAGCAAACTCCCGAGCTGCCGGTGATCTCGGCGTGACGTCCAAGTTGCGTAGCACCATTGCGAGTCCCGGACACGACTGCGAGTCCCGGACACGACTGCGAGTCCCGGACACGACGGCAGTCTCGCTCCTAGCGGGGGCTGGACGCTTGCTTTACAGTGATGCAAGCGTCCGCGCGCGGACGAAGCCAACCCGCCGAGCTCCAGCGCGCTCGCCAGCGAGGTTGATTTCTAATTCTTAGCCGAAGGATGGGGTTATGGGCAGCGAAGGCCGCGTGGGTGAACTGTCGATCGGACAATATTTGATCCGCAGGTTGCGCGATTACGGCATCGACGACGTGTTCGGCATCCCAGGAGACTACGTGCTGTCGTTTTACAGCATGTTGGAGCAGAGCCCGATCAATGTCGTGGGCAGCACTCGGGAAGACTGCGCTGGTTTCGCCGCAGACGCGTACGCTCGCCTGAACGGGATGGGCGCTCTCTGCATCACCTACTGTGTCGGAGGACTCAGTGTGTGCAATAGCGTGGCTGGAGCCTTTGCCGAGAAATCACCGGTCGTGGTCATTAGCGGTGCGCCGGGATTGAATGAGCGGCATAACAACCCGCTTTTGCATCACAAGGTCCGCGAGTTTCGGACTCAGATGGAAGTGTTCGAAAAACTGTGCATCGCCGGCACGGAACTGCGGGACCCATTGACCGCCTTCTCGGAAATCGAGCGTGTGCTGGACGCGGCGGACAGGTACAAGCGACCGGTTTATATCGAGATTCCCCGCGACATGGTGCACGTTGTTCCGCCGGCCACACAGATCTATCAGCGCCCAGAGGTGTCGGTGGACGAAGACGCCCTTGGCGAAGCGATTCGTGAAGTCAAAGCCAGATTGGAAGCGGCCGACAAGCCGGTGATCGTGGCGGGCGTCGAAATTCATCGCTTCGGACTGCAAGACCAAGTGCTCAAACTGGCCGAGCAAGCGGAGATACCCATCGCCGCCACCATGTTGGGCAAGAGCGTAGTTCGCGAAACTCACCCGCTGTACGTGGGTCTGTACGAAGGAGCCATGGGGCGAGCGGAGGTGACTCAATTTGTCGAGGACAGCGACTGCGTACTGCTGCTAGGCGCGTTTATGACCGACATCAATCTTGGGATCTACACCGCCAACCTGGATCTCAAGAAGTGCATCTACGCTACCAGCGAACAACTGCAGATATCGCATCACTTCTACAAGAGCGTGCCGCTGGACCGTTTCTTGGATGGCGTGATTGCCGCCCAGCCGGCGAGCGGCGTGCGCAAGATTCCCATCGAATTCCAACAGCCTCCGGAGCCTTTCGAACTGAAGGCCGCCGCACCACTGCAAGTCAGCCGGATGATGCAAGTGATCAACAAGCGGTTGCACAAGGATAATATCGTCATCGCCGATATCGGTGATTCGTTGTTTGCATCGACCGAGTTAGTCGTGCATGAGCGAGCGGATTTCTTGAGCCCCGCCTACTACACGTCGATGGGCTTCGCGACCCCCGCTACCGTCGGAGCCTGCGTGGCCAAGCCCGACCAACGCGTGATCACGATCTGTGGGGACGGTGCGTTCCAAATGACCGGCCAAGAACTGTCGACCATTGTGCGCCGTGGTTTCGCTCCCATCTTGATCATCCTGGATAATCATGGCTACGGCACCGAGCGCTATTTGCACGAGGGAGAGTGGGAATACAACGAAATCAATCCTTGGAACTACCACAAGCTGCCAGACGTGTACGGCGGAGGCAAAGGATATCTGGTAGCGACCGAAGGTGAATTCGCAGAAGCGCTGGAGCAGGCTTGGAGCGACGATTCCTGCGCACAGATCATCCAAGCGAAATTGCAGGAGGGAGACGCCAGCTCGACACTGCTGCGTTTAGCAGAGCGATTGGCCGATCGCGTCTAACTGCTTCGCAAAACCTTTGAATCGCTGGAGTCCAGGCTTTAGCCGCTTAAGAGATCCTTCAATACTCGAGCGGCTGAAGCCTGCACTCCAACCTGGCTAGCTGGCTAAACCAAAAGCAAAAGTGCTTTAGTTCCGGTCGACCTCTTCGATCTTCGCTTCGGATTTCGTAGCCGACGTGTAGATTGCCTCTGGCTGTGTGATATCGCCTGGCGGCTGGTAGTCAAAATTGCGGATCGGAATATCGACGCGGTCGTTGACCAACACACGCTCGATGATCTCTTCCTCCAATGTCTCTTCGATGGCCAACTTGATTTGTTCCTTGATTTCCAACAGCACCGCGTCTTCCAGCAGTTGTGGATCCAGTTGGCGAAGTTTTTCTTCGACCACTTCGTGCAACAACCAGCGATGATGCTCCATGGTGGCTTTGGCGGTCAAACGTTGATCAGGAGCCACTAACACGTGCACACGCAGCTGCGACATCCACTCCTTGTCAGCCGACTGCACGTAGTACAATCCCAGCGGAATTTCGTTGCTGGCCGTGACTTTGATGCGGCTCGCCTCGGAACGTACGTATCCGATAATGACTGCGTGAATGACCACCAGGCACATCACCAGGCCGGCGATCCAGTATCGTTTGATGAAAGCCATAGAACGCATCCAACCATTTTGTGGGAAGCCGGTCTGACCGTTGCTGAGGTGCACACCGGTTGCAAAATCCATGCAAACCTAGGTTGCTGGCTAGCTGTGGGCGAATCGAGGGCTTCAGGTTCACGGTAGGAATGGCGCGCAGCAGACCTTGCAAGCGCCATATTCGGCACAACCGTTCTCGGCTAAGAAGGTAGATCCCCGGCAGTCCACATCACTAGCCGCTGCAGGTCCAAGTGACGGCGCAGGGACTGAGTGACATGCTCTACCGTCAGCTGGGAGATCTGGTTCTCCAAGGTCGCGTAGTACCGCATGTCGCGGCCCGCGAAAGCTGTGCCAGCCAACAGATTCGGCAGCTGGTGGTCTTGCGAACGTTCGAGCTGAGCGCCTTCTAGCAAACCTTGTTGAGCGGCAGCCAACTCGTCGTTCGTGATGCCTTCAGAATGCAACAGCTCGATTTCCTCCAGCACGATGTCCACCAGCCGTTGGTGGTTCTCTGCGTTGGTAATTGCGTACAGCGTAAAGTTGGCCCGCTGGTCGATAGGATGGGCATGCCAGCTGGACCCGATGCCGTAGGACAGACCCTCTTGTTGCCGAACACGATTGCCCAAACGCGACGAGAGGGCGCTACCACCCAAGATGTAGTTGCCGACCAGCAGTGCCGAGTATTCTGGATCATCGTCACGTATCCGCACGTGCAGGCCACCGTAGATCACGGCGTTGGGCTTGCCTGGTGTGCGTATCTGATGACGGCCGCCCGCCACCTGAGTTTGGGCGGTGACGGGAATGCGCTCGTAGGCAACGTCCGGTTCCCAATCGTCAAAGATGTTCTGACAGGCTCGCTCCATTTCGTGCACATCAAAGTCACCCAGGACAGCGCACTCGCCGCAGACGCCGCCCAGTTGGTTGGCGTGCAGCTGCGCCAATTCTTCGACCGTCACCGACTGCGCCCGCTCGATGCGCTCTTCCAACGTCGGCACATAGCGCGGGTCGTCCGACGGAAACGGTGCCAAGCAGCGTCGCAGGGCCAGGCTTGCCACCGGTCCGGGCTCTGTCGCGCTCGCTTCGATGGACGAGATGGCTTGACGCCGCAAAATCTGCAACTCGTCGGCATCAAAACGGGGAGTTCTTAACACGGAGCCGAGCAGCGGCATGAGTTCGCGCAAGTGCCGGCTTTTGGTGACGACGGACAAGCTCACGAGTCCGGTGGTTCCGGAAGCACGGATTTCCGTGCGCAGGTCGTCTAGTCGATCCTCGAGCTGCTGATAGTCGAGGTCCATGGTTCCGCGCAAGAGCATTTCGGGAAGAAATGGCAACGCGGCGACGTAGTGGCGAAGCGACTGTTCATTGCCGTAGCGCAAGTTGATACGTAGATGCACTGCACCACCACGAGTTCGTTTGGGCAGCCAGATCTTGTGCAAGCCGCCACTTAGTCGCCCACGTTCCACGCGGGATTCAATGGACTCTGGAGTGGGATCGATCACTTCGCCGAGCGCGGGCTCATCGCTGTGACCCACATAGCTGGATAACATCTCGGCGACGTCTGGAGCCACCGGCACGTGGACTGGCTGGCTAGTGTCGGTGGGTAGGAAGCATCCCAACGTACGATTGGGTGTTTGCAAATAGGCGGCTGCGGCCGCGTTGCAATCCTCTACGGTTTGTCGCCGTACAGCATCGCGGAACCAGAAGTACAGTCGCCAATCTCCCTGGGCGGCCCACTCGCTCAGCTCGATGGCCAAGCTGGTGGAGTTGTCGGCCCGCAGTTCGTGGTCTTTCAGAAACTGGTTCTTGGCACGCTGCAGTTCCAACTCGGACACCGGGTTGTCAGCAACGCCTTCGATGACCTCCAGCAACCGGTCGCGCGCTGCGTCCAACGACTTGTCCAATGGTACTTGCGCGGAGAAAAACAAAAGTCCTGGATCGTGCAGCGCCATGGGGCTGACCGATGTTCGACTGGCCAATTGGGGAACAACCAGTTGCTGGTGCAATCGCCCGCTGGGTTCGGAGCCAAACAGGATGGCCAACAACTCGATGGCCGCGAACTGCTCGTGAGCTGCCGGCGGCACGTGGTAGGCAGCTTGTATCCACTGGGTGTTGCCCGCCCGTCGCAACACGACGGCTCGTTCACCGTCTTGCGCCGGCTCCACCGTATTGATGGATTTCAACGGAGTATCGGGAATGGTCAGCGCGCCAAAATGCTTCTCGGCGATTCGGCAGCCCACATCCGGTTCAACATTGCCGGCCAAGACCAACATGATGTTGTCGGGACGGTAGAACAAGCGATAAAAATCGCGCAAGTCGTCGATGGACGTTCTTAGAATGTCC
>JANQOL010000572.1 GCA_028289675.1 Pirellulaceae bacterium | reverse complement strand
GACGACCTCGAGGTTATGAGCCTCGCGAGCTACCGGGCTGCTCCATCCCGCGACGTAAATAGACTCCAATGGCCATAACGCGCCTAGGGGGTGCAACCAGTTTTTCGTTGTCCCAGCGCGCTGCGGCCACATAACCGGCATGCCCGACACAGGGTGACCGGCGTCAATGCCTGCAATCCGTTGGAGCCCATCGGTTCGGGATAAGTTCAGATCTACGGATTACCGTCGCGCACCCGGTTGCTCGTTGGTGGCAGCAAAATGATCTGGTCTTGGAACGGGGCTCGGGCTACTGTTCCGACAACCCAAGCTTATCGCCCGAGCATCAAGGGGATCTCCGGCCGCGGGCGAGGGTTGGCACGTCATGGAGGTAGGCCAGTGCGAGTCGCACGGACACATGGCTTGCGTCGTCACCAAAATGGTTGCCTTGCCATCATCGAAGATAGGCACCACCAAAAGTAGAGATGCTCTAGTGTCCCACATCGTTACCATTCTGCGCGCGGCCCACTGTCGTAGCACGCATCATTACTTCGCGTTGGACGCGCTGCAGCGCATTGAAACGCAGCCAGGAAAACGACTGGCTAACATCCTGTTGAAGTATCACGACGAATATCTTGTCGGGGCCAAAGCACCGGACACGTCGTTCCGGGATTTTCAGAATCACGTACTGCACGTTAGCGACAACGGCTGGGGTGGAGCTCCCGGAGCTTGTAGTACTTGGGCGGATCACGTGCGCGAGCATCTGGATCACGGCCGCTGGAAGAAGGCGGCGTACGCTTGCGGAGTGCTCAGCCACTACTTTACAGATCCACTGATGCCGCTGCACACCGGCCAAACGGAGAAAGAATCCGTGGTCCACCGTCCGCTGGAATGGAGTGTGTGCAAGTCCTACGATGCCATCCATGCCTTGGTGTCGACGCATCAGATGCAACCGCACTTTGAATTGTCCGATCGCGCCGATTGGATCCGGCAAGCGGTCATGCAAGGTGCGATGGCCGCGCACGTGCACTACGATCAACTGATCGACTCGTACAATATGAAGTTGGGTTGCAAGCATCCGCCCGCAGGACTCGATGACTCTGCACGCATGATCTTGGCGGAGCTGTTTGCTCTTGCAACCTTTGGTTGGGCGCGCATTCTGGAACGCTTGGCCGACGAGACTTCCAGTGAAATCCCGAATGTATCTTTGAAGCTGGCCACGGTGCTGGCCACGTTGGACATGCCGCTGGCATGGATCGTGCGCAAGATCTCCGATGTTCACGAACAGCGAGCAGTGAAGAAGATCTTCGCCGAGTTCAAGTCGACTGGGACGGTCCGCCGATACCTGCCGCGAGAATCGAAGGCAGTTCGCGCCGCCCGAGCGAATTCATCGCTTTCTGCGCCAAGAGTTGCGCCGGCCGATTCTGTGAGCACTACGTCAGCTTCGGCTTCAGTGCATCCGCAACCGGCGGGCGAACCGCTAACACCTCCCGCCACCGATTCGGCCGCCACATCCAGGCCTCCCAGCCGTGGCCGAAAGAGAAAAAACGCCTTGGAGATGGCATCCGACCTGGTGGACGCTCCGTCCATCGGGCCAAAGACGGCTCGGCGTTTCGCCAAAATCAACATTCACACCGTTGGAGACTTCTTGAAGGCAGACCTGGACGATATGGTCAGCCAGCTGAAGACGCGTTGGATTCATCGCGATCTGCTCAACGACTGGCAAGATCAGGCCCGTTTGGTCTGCCAAGTTCCGGTGCTGTGCGGTTACAAGTCTCAATTGTTGGTGGCGGTCGACTGCCGTTCACGCGAACAACTCGCGCAGAGCAATGCCTTTGATCTAAGCCAACAAATCGATGCCCTGGCGCAGACTTCCGAGGGTAGCCGCATTCTCCGTAGCAGTTCGGTCCCGACTCGAGATGACATTGCCGAGTGGATCACTTGCGCCGCCGGCCCGACCTCTTCCCAAGCTGCCTGATTGCACGCCTTGTTGGTCGTTCTGGGCTGCGGCGCCCGTAGCAGTCTTCTCCATAGTGCGAGTCGCACGGACATATGGCCTACGTCATCGATGGAATGGTCGCTCATTCCGTCGAAGACAGACCACATCAACAGCAAAAAATGCGCTAAAGTGTCTCTGCGCTTGGCATCGCTTGTTCCCGCCGACGGTCAGCAACCCTCGTCGATAGTGCCGTCCGCGCACCCGCTCGACTTGCACTAGAAATCCGGTGATTGCTCCCACCGGGCCCGGCTCCAAAGGCTACACTGATCATCATTCGGGTGTTATTTCGAGTGTGAGGTAGTCCAGCCAACGCAGCTGGTGTTGCTTGGCATCTGCGCACACTCCGGCTAGTCTCACCGGCGGCTTGCACTTATGACGCCAGCCGCTGAACGGACATTGGACAGTTTCAGCCACCACAATCTTGATAAGGAACTTGCCATGCGATGTTGTGTGACTCTCGGTCTGAAGTGGAGCGCTTTGAGTGTCGGCTTGATGCTCATGCTGGCATGCCCGTCCCAATCGGTGATGGGGCAGGAGAAAGATGCCAGCTCGTCCTCCGAAAACGCCAATGAAGCTCAGGATGAGGGTGCGGAGTCGGACGAACAGGCAACTGACGAACCGGATCCGTTCCAGGTGCCCGAGGATGGCACCGTCGAAGAGCTGTTCCAGTTCATGGATGACGTGCGGAAAATCCGCCCCAAGAAACAAACGCGGCAGGCCGCTACCAAGTTGGCCAAGAAGGTCTTCCCCGCGATCATGGAGGCCGCCGAAGTTGTGATGGCGAAGACGGAGTCGGACGAAGAATTCTCCGAAGCGGTGGCAAGAAAAATCTCTGCCTACGACATCCTTGTTCGCTACGATTCATCCGTCGCCGATGAGCAAGCAAAATTCGTGGAGAAGTATGCTGAGGATGAACGCCCCATGGTGGCGGCGGTCGCGGCGGGGCATCTGCTATCGGACAAGGTCCGCAATGTGCGTGGTGGATCTGAAGAGGATGCTCAAGCGCTCGCCGCCGAAGTGCTGGCCTACGCCGATCGGTTTGGTGTTTCCAAAATGTCTTACCGGACCATCTCTGGGGCCGCTAGAACGTTGGGGTACACCGAACACACCGAAGTGGCCGCCGGGTTGTATGAGAGTCTGGCACCCTTGTTCGGTAAATCGGACGACGAGGACATGCGTGACCGTGCGGACTCCATGATCGGCTCCGCGCGACGATTGCGATTGCTGGGCAACCCCATGGAAGTGTTTGGCACGCTTGGAGACGGGAGTGAAGTGGATTGGGACGGCTACAAAGGTAAAGTCGTGCTCGTGGACTTCTGGGCCAGTTGGTGTGGTCCTTGTATCCGTGAATTGCCCAACATGAAAAAGAACCTGGAGTTGTATGGCGAAAAGGGCTTCACCATTTTGGGTGTCAACATGGATAGCACACGCAGAGCTTTCGAGCGTTGCGTTGAATCCAAGGAAATTACTTGGAGCAATTTGTTTTGCGAGGAAGAAGGAAAGACGGGATGGGCCAGCCCGATGGCGGTCCACTACGGAATCACCGGAATTCCGACGGCCATTTTGGTCGATCAGCAAGGGAAGGTCGTGTCTCTCCGCGCGCGCGGTTCGGAACTGGACGAACAGCTGAGCAAGCTGCTTGGCCCGCCAGAGAGCGAGGATGAAGACGAACCGGCGGAAGCGGAGGCTGCCGAAGGAGACGAAGAAAACAGGTAGCGCGATTCGGACGGACACATCGCCAATAGCGTGCCGACAGACGTTTCGTTCGAAGCCAACCTATTCGGTGCGAAACTGCTGATAGTCGATGGGCTGATGGCGATCCAATGTTTGGCTGACTGCTGGCAGAGGGTACTTTAGTCCCGTGGCACAGTTGAACAAGACGACAGACTCGTCTGAGGAGATCCGGCCAGCCGCTACTGCTTGTTGGTAGGCAGCTAGAGTGGCGGCGCCTTCCGGACACAATAGAACGCCTTCCTGTTGAGCGCACGTGCGGTGGGCTGCCATGATGGCGTCGTCGTCCACCGCGACCGCAAAGCCGTTGCTGTCGCGCACAGCTTGCAAGATCAAGAAGTCACCAACGGCGGCTGGTACACGGATGCCAGTCGCCACGGTGTGGGCATTTGTCCACAGTTCCGCGTGGCGCTCGCCGGCCTCATACGCCCTAACGATCGGGGCACAGCCAGTTGCTTGGACGGCAATCATCCGCGGTAAGCGGCCGTGGATCCAGCCGATCGCTTGCAGTTCTTGGAAGGCCTTCCACATTCCAATCAGACCCGTGCCGCCACCGGTTGGGTACATGATGACATCGGGTAACTTCCATTGCATCTGCTCGGCCAGCTCCAAGCCCATCGTCTTTTTGCCTTCGATCCGATAAGGCTCTTTCAACGTTGACAAGTCGAACCAACCGACCGCTTGCTTGCCATCGGCCACAATCTTACCGCAGTCGTTGATCAGGCCGTTGACCCGCCAAACCCTGGCGCCCTGGGCGGCGATTTCGCGTACGTTGACTTCGGGAGTATCCTCTGGGCAAAACACAAAGGACTGGATGCCGGCTCGTGTCGCATAGGCGGCCAAGGCTGCCCCGGCATTTCCGTTGGTCGGCATGGCGATGCGAGTGATGCCCAATTCCTTGGCCATCGACACCGCCATGCACAAACCACGTGACTTGAACGAGCCGGTTGGCAAGCGACCTTCGTCCTTGACCATCAATGGCCCAGCGCCGGTCTGCAACTTGGGAACTGGCAACAGTGGAGTCATGGTTTCACCCAAGCTCACGATGTTCGCTTTCCTGCGCACGGGCAGGAATTCGCGGTAGCGCCACAGCTCCGGGGGGCGACCGATAAGATCTGGCTGAGACACGCCGTCTCGGATGGCGTCCAGGTCGTAATGCACCAGTAGAGGACGACCGGCCGACGACAATCCATGCACGCGGTCCGGCTCGAATCGCTCGCCTGTCAGTCCGCATTCCAGATGAGTCACGAACGTCTGTACTTCTTCCACTGCATTTCCTCGTTTTCGTTCGGCAAGGTTCGCTCCTGGCCCGGCGAGTCAGCAATTGGGAACTCGCGTTCAAACAGGGCAACTTGATGTATGTGAGGGCCACGCAGTTTACCCCGGAAGGCGCCCTGGCGGGGCGGCGGATGAACAAACCGTCAGTACAGCGGTCGCACATGGACGTGGACGCGATTTTGGAATAGCTTAGTTGGCTCTGAAGCTTCCTCCACGTTCGCTCCGCTAATCTTCGGCCACACGTGGCACCCCCAGCCTCCACGAATGGGAATCCAGATGAATCACACCACTCCTCTCACGATCTTGAGACGGTTCGTCTCGCCAAGTTGTTTCAATGACCGTGTGCCAAACCATGGCGTCGTCCGAGCACCCGGTATCGGTCACATGGGCTGCATGCTATGCCTACTGACGCTAATCAGCATTGGTTTGGCTCCCACCAGCCACGCCGAGTTGAAATCGGAACCATTTGGAATGACCAAGGACGGCGAGGCAGTCGAGCTTTACACGCTGACCAACGATCATGGTCTCGTCGCCAAGATCATGACGCGCGGCGCGACCGTCGTTGAACTGCATGTGCCCGATGCGGCTGGCAAAACCGCCGATGTTGTATTTGGATTTGACGATGTGGCTGGGTACGAATCTGAAGCCAATCAGTATTTCGGATGCACGGCCGGCCGGGTATGCAATCGAATCGCCAAAGGCAAATTCACTTTGGATGGCCAGGAGTACACGTTGGCCATCAACAACGATCCCAACCATCTTCACGGCGGTGAAGAGCGGAGCTTTGACAAAGTGGTATGGAAGGCACAAGCTATCGAAAACGAGCGGGGGCAAGGGCTGCGGTTAAAGTACACCAGCCCCGATGGTGAAGAAGGTTATCCAGGCACGGTCCAGGCGCAAGTGACGTACTTCGTACCCAAGGATCGCAACAATCTGAGTATTCGCTACTCGGCTACCACCGACAAAGCGACGCCAATCAATTTGACCAACCACAGTTATTTCAATTTAGGAGGGCACGGTAGTCCGACCATTTTGGATCACGAGTTACGTATCAACGCCATGAGTTATACACCCGTGGATGACACGTTGATTCCCACCGGCGAGATCGCATCGGTACAAGGGACACCGCTTGATTTCCGAAAGCCTCAGAAGATCGGCGGACGCATTCAGAGCCTGGTGGAGACAGCCGCGTTGGGGTACGACCACAACTACGTTTTGAATGACATCCCGGAAGGCAAGAAGATGCGCGTCGCCGCGAACCTGATCGACAGCGTTTCCGGCCGAAAGATGCTGGTAATGACGACCTTGCCCGGCGTTCAGTTTTATTCAGGGAACTTTCTCAGCGGCCAGCAGGGCAAGGACGGCAAGACCTACGCTCATCAATCAGGCTGTTGCCTCGAGACACAGAACTATCCGGACTCGATCAATCACGACAACTTTCCTAACACGGTGTTGCGTCCGGGAGAGGAATTGTCGTCGCAGACCATCCTGTTCTTTTCAACGGTCAAGGAGTGAATAGCTGGCATGGAGGAGAAACCCATCGAAGTCGACGTCCAGACGGTCAAGCAGCTGCTGGACAGTGGTGAAATTGTCTTGATCGATTGTCGGGAAACCGATGAGTTCGAGACTGCCAAGATTGACGGTTCGGTATTACTGCCGATGAGCCAGTGGATGGATACCACCGATCAGCTGGCCGAATTTGCCGACCGGCACATCGTGGTTCACTGCCATCACGGTGGTCGTAGCCTGAGGGTCACCAATTGGCTGCGGCAAAATGGCCACCCAACGGCACAGAACATGACCGGAGGTATCGACGCCTGGTCCCAGCTGGTCGATCCAGCAGTGCCGCGGTATTAGCGCATTTTGCTGTCTGTGTGTTGAACGCACCGGCTTGTGGCCCCAACGAATTTGCATTCGTACGGAAAAATGCAACGATGTTGGCGGCGCAGCGTTTAGCAGTTGGACGCAGGCGTACCTGGCTTACGAACCTGTACGCCTATGGCTGACTGCTAAACCGTGACATACGCGGATCGATTCGCTCTAGCTTCGTGGACCGCACATGCCTTTGGCAACCCTCAACGACGTATCGATTCAGTTTCGCGGTCCGGCGCTGTTGGACGGTGTGGATTGGATACTGCAAGCTGGCGATCGCGTCGGACTATTGGGCCGCAATGGAGCTGGTAAGACGACCCTGTTGAAGCTGCTGGCTGGTGAGATGAGTCCCGACCACGGATCTGTTGACGTGCAGGGTCGGGTGGCTTGGCTGCCTCAAGATGTTCCGGAGGATTTGCGCGGCGATGTGGCGGGCGTTGTGCGTCAGGGCATGCGGACGCAGGCCGCGTCCACCGATCAAGAGACGCGGCCCAGTTGGGAGGTGGAGCATCGTATCGACAAAATACTCTCGCAGATGGATTTGGCCGGCGAACTACCCGTGGACTCTCTGTCATCGGGGATGAAGCGGCGGGTGTTATTGGCGCGAGCTCTAGTGGACCAGCCTGATCTATTGTTGTTGGATGAGCCGACGAACCACTTGGATATTGAATCCATCCTGTGGCTAGAAGAGTTCCTCGCGCGGTGGAAGACCTCGCTGGTCTTCGTCACTCACGATCGCCAGTTCCTGCGCAAGCTGGCCACTCGGATTGTCGAAATCGATCGGGGACGCCTGTTTGATTGGAGTTGTGACTACGATACGTTTCTCAAGCGGAAAGCGGAGGCGTTGGCCGCTGAAGAGAAGCAACACGCGCTGTTTGATAAGAAGCTGGCCGAAGAAGAGGCCTGGATTCGACAAGGCA
>JANQOL010000570.1 GCA_028289675.1 Pirellulaceae bacterium | reverse complement strand
ACCGGCGCGCTGCCAACGCCTAACGGTGCGGACCGACATGCCTAGCAATTCGGCCAGCATCGCGGGCGTGTACAGTTGCCGCTGGTGCGTCGTTGAAGCGTCGACGGCAGCGGGTTCGACAGTTCCTGTGTTACTCAACGGAAAGGCATCCTCGCCGCGGTTCAGCACGAATGTTCTAGCATGGGTCGCAGGGACGTTGGTCCGGAGCGACAGCAAGGGTGATCGTTCGCGTTCGCCGCAACGATCGAAAAATCAAGCCACTCTAGTAGCGGAGCATGCAATATAGAGCCCGCACGCCATCCCGCCAGCCGATTTTCTTGCCTTCGTCGAATCCTCGCCGATCATAACGAATCGGGCGCTCGTAAAACCGGACTCTTTTACGCGCTAACTTGAGTGTCAACTCGATTTCGATCCCAAATCGGTTTTCACGCAGAGTGGGGGCCAGCTCCTGAATCAGCTCGCGTTTGATGACCTTGTAACACGTTTCCACATCGCTGAGATAAAGGCCGGTCCGCAGGTTGGCCAACCGAGTTATCCAACGATTGACGATGACATGCCAAAGGGGTGGGACTTGGCGATCATGGTGCCCGTACCGCGTACCGTAAACCACGTCCGCTTGATCTTCGATGATCGGCTGAATCAAGAACCGAAAATCATCTGGGTCGTATTCCAAATCCGCGTCTTGAACGACCACCGCCGTGCCGGTGGCATGTTCGAAGCCAGTACGCAGTGCGGCGCCCTTGCCACGATTTTCCGAATGCATGATGACCCGCAGGTCACTGGTCTCGGGCAGTGCGGCCAGCTTTTCACGCGTGCCGTCTTGGCTGCCATCATCCACCAGGATGATCTCCAATGGCAGCTCGGTTCTGCGAACCCGTTCGATGACTTCCAAGACGGTATTGACTTCGTTGTAGACAGGAATCACGACCGTCAAACGAAAATCCGCCGGTAATGAGAAGATTCCCAAACGGCGGCACACATCATCTGTAAGAACTTGCCCTAGGCGATTGGCTTGTACCGAATCTAGGTGCAGGTCCGTTTCCTGTTGACTGGCCAAGGGTTCTCTCGAAACAGTGCGTACAAACAGACTACATCCGCCGCCAAGAGCACGTGAGACCGTAGGCAACACGCGACCACGTTGCTGAACATCAAAAGATTATCGAATTTCGAAATCGTTTTTTGCAACGTCTCTCATGTTACAACTTTTTGCTGTTTGTTGAAACAAAACCCGTGATTTATCGGAGGTTGTTTGATGAATCGCTGGCCGCCTTAGTAGACACCGATGTGGAAAAGCCAACAGTTGCAGGCAATCGATTGCCATAAAAATCTCGGGGAACGCTTGACAAGCGTAAATGAGATTCACACAATCCCTTTCTCGATGAAGCATCCGTGAATTTTGCCTCCAGACTATCGTCTAAGCAGATTCGTGTTCCTCTTCTTGGATGCGGTTACAGATCGACCGACTGTCGTTTGCAAACGCGTGCCTGCCTGACGATCGGCCCTAACCACTTCGAAGTCTATGCCACATCATCATCAGCTCGGCATACCCACTGGCTGGACGGCATTGGTCGTCTATCGCCGCGAGTCATGGTCGGGAACCGGATGGGATGTTGGCTGTCGAGCTCGCGCTGGCAATTCACCTGCAGTGTCCGTCAACTGACGATTGATCACGGATAGACACGATTGAAATGGAGATTCTGTTTTCGCTCATTTTGCCATAGCAAAGGATCCGCTTCGGCGTGGCAAGGATGATGCATTGGCCAGGGATGGCCATTTATTGCGTCGATTTGCGTATTGGACGCGCAAGCTGGCATCGAGTTTATTTGGCGAAAACAACTAGCAATGAGTGCTAGTCCGAGCGGCAGGATGCCGCCTTTTTTCTGCGGCCACCGTTTCTGCAGCGCTACCGTGTGACGAGCGTACTAGATGACGACGTCGATGGGTATCGCCGAGTGATCTTCGGCAAGGCAATCACTCGCCTGTCGGCCGTTTCCAACCGGTTGAGTCGCCTTCAAGAGGCGGGTCGAAGTCAATTCGACATACCTCCTCCAACCAGACACGAATATCGTGTTCGTACTCGCTGGCGAGATCCCCAAATACCAACTGCCTATGAAATTGGGCCGCGCCATCTTCAAGCAGTTCGGCCGCTTCGGCACTTGGGAACCGCCGCGCTGGGTCGGCACTGACGAACCGTTTGCAGAGGTTCACTAGATGATTGTTGCAAGCGACTTCGGGTGGAAGCAATTCCGGCAGCTGATGCGGCAGCCGCCGTTTGGCCTCCAGCAGCTCGCGGAAGTTCATGTCCGCGGGAAAGCAAGGCTGGCCGGAGAGCATCTCGATCAGTACATAACCCAAGCTGGCCAAATCGGCCTGGGCGGTACAACTGGCTCCTTCCAGCACTTCGGGCCCGGCGTATGCGGGCGTGCAAGCTCGGTTGGGGGGAGGATTGTCCAGCTCAAAAGCGGAGCCCATGTCGATCAGCTTGGCGTTGCCGGTCCGTTTGAGCATGATGTTGGCCGGCTTAATGTCTCCATGCACGATTTCCTCGCGGTGCAGTGCTCCCAACGCGGCCAGGCAATCGCGGACGACGGCTACCGCCACACCTGCCTTGAAACGTGTTTGTTCCGGTCCGAACGTGGCAATGACACTGTCGATGTACTCCCAGCACTTGGGATCCGCCCGTTCGCGCACCAGTTCCAGTCGATCCGAGTTCATCAATTGCCGAAGATCGCAGCCATCGATCCATTCCATGACCATGATTCGAATTTGATTGCGGTCGACAAAGTCTTGCACGTCCAGAAGATTGTCGTGCTGGATCATCGCGACTCGGGAGGCGACGTGAGCGATGCGTTCCATGGCCTTTTTGTAGGAGGCTCCGCTAGCGAATCGCTCAGGCGAGAATACCTTCATCGCCACCGGTTGATTAAAGCCGTCGGCCCCGCGACGAGCGCTCAGATAAACGGTGCCTTGGCCTCCGCGGCCTAACTCGCGTTCCAGTCGATGGTAAGTCGTCCACTGAACCCGCCGGGACTCCAACAGCGCGTTGTAGCGCTCAATCAGCGCATTGGATTGAGGACGGTCCTCATCTTGGACGAACGCTTGCGTTTTGCCGTCGTCCATCATCGTGGTTGAATGCATGCGG
This sequence comes from Pirellulaceae bacterium, assembly GCA_028289675.1. GTDB lineage: Bacteria > Planctomycetota > Planctomycetia > Pirellulales > Pirellulaceae > Aureliella. The sequence continues at coordinate 743 of JANQOL010000570.1, read as the reverse complement.
GTTGCGCCTATGGTATCCCCCTGGCGGACTGCTCAGCGGGTTGAAGTGAAAGTGAGTCCAATTGACTATAACCCCAGGGGTTTCATCAGCCAATGCTGACCTTAGCAGCAATTGCTACGAATTGACGCACCCTACGCCGCGCCTCCGCCAGATGAAACAGATTGATTCACCACCATGACGTCTGGATGCGGAAAACCGAGCCGTTTATCGACGACGTTTAGCAGCGCTTGGCCATCCAGGAACCGACGCAGGTTTTCGCAGGCAAAGGCTGTCGAGTCATCCACACGGCGGGCAGACTGAGCACCCACATGAGGTGTGATGAGGACATTGTCCAACGTCCATAACGGGCTGTCCGCAGGTAACGGCTCGTGGTAGGTCACATCCACGCCCGCTCCTGCCAAGTGGCCGTCGGTCAGCGCTTCAATTAAAGCCGCTTCGTCGACAACTTGACCGCGAGCCACGTTAATGAGGTAGCTACCCTTCGGCATGCTTCGAATCACCGTCTTCGAAATCAACTGCTGAGTGTTTTGATTTAATGGTAGCGCCAGAATGAGAACGTCACTGCAAGCAGCCAAATCGCATAGCCGATCCGCGGGCCACAAGTCGCGGACGTTTGCGGGGCGACGGACTGGGTAGTAGTCCGTGGCCCGGATCTCGACATCGAACGGTTGCAACAACTCGGCCAGTCGCCGGCCGTTGCCGCCAAGACCGACGATCCCCACGCGCTTGCCATGAAGGTCATC
>JANQOL010000564.1 GCA_028289675.1 Pirellulaceae bacterium | reverse complement strand
TGAACCAATCGGCGCGCCAGCAAGCAACCCTGTCCAAGTTTGTTGTTGCCATAAAAGTCGCGGATCTTCTCGGGCTCTTTGTTGATGCTGAAGACCTCTAACTCAGACGAGCTCATCAATCGAACCGCTTCGCGGTAGGTGGCGTCGTAGGCGTCAATGAGTGCGCTGTCATAGGACCCCTTGAACTTGGCGTCAAACTGATTCGCCAGCGACATGCGCCGGCGAAACTGGTCGTCTCCCAAGTAGCTGGGGCTCTTGGTGTTTTGCAGGCCAGCAGCCGCATTGGAAACGGGAACGGGGGCTATCGAGGCGGGCAGGAATCCAGCGGCGGGATGACCGGCCGCGGAACCCACCAACACGTTGGCGGGTAGGCTGGGATTGCGTTTCTTCAGTACATGCGTTGCCCATGCTCCCAATCCGGGATGACGGATAGAATTCAACGGTTTGTAGCTGGTCCGCATCACATACCGACCTTGTTCGTGCGCCCCTGTTTCCGTGGTCAGCGATCGGACCAGCGAAATACCGTTCATCAGGTACGCCAGCTTGGGCATCTTGTCGGAAATTGTGACTCCCGATACTCGCGTCTTGCCCGCCTGTGTTTCGCCTTGACTTTCACTGCCTGGTTTGGGGTCAAATGTGTCCAGGTGGCTCATCGCGCCCGTCATATACAAATAGATGACGCTCTTTGCTTTGCCTTGGCCGGACGTACTTTCCGCCGCCTGGGCCAGCGGCTGCATGGCCCGGCTGGCCAAACCGCCGGCGCAGCTGACCCCCAGCAGCGATTTGGCGGCTGCCGACATAAACGAACGCCGGTTCGGGACAGTGGCCTGAGTCGAGTAAGACGTCATGGATAGCTCACTAGATTGAGGGAGAAAAGGGGCTCTGCCTGACACACCACTACTGGATAAACAGGAATTCACGGGTGTTAATCAACGCCCAGACGACGTTGCCGTAACCCATGGCTTTGTCACCACGGGAGATTTCCTTCATGGCCACATCTCGGTCACGCGACGTTGGTGGACGATTGAGAATCGACAGAAACATGACGTTCATAGCGTCGCGCGGATTGCGCGCCATCGACAAGCTGTCGTAGATCACCGAGCCCTTTTCCAGCATCATGTGGGTGAAGGGGCCGTTGAACATGGTCAGAATCTGCGGCACCGTTGGGTCCAAGCTGTCGCCTTCAATCGTCTCGCGGTCGCACTGGCCAAACTGCCGGATGAAATGGTCGGCCGGCAGTGGTGCAGGCAGTTCCGACGCGCGGGCCAGGACTTGGCGGCGGTAGGCCGCTTGGTTTCGGATCTTGTTGCGAGCCCGGGGACCGACGGTCTCATCGAATGCAGTCGACCGCTGTTCGACGTCCTGGTAGGTCACTTTAGCCAAATCCATGTCGACCACTTTGGCGAACTCGCCGGTCGACGGCATGTCATAGGCATATGGATTGTAGATGGCGATGGTCAGGATCGAATCCCAGACTTGTTCCGCGGACATTCGCCGCAATCGTGGTCCTGGGTAGTGATAGAACTCGGCTTCCGACGGATCAAAATCGCTGCTGGCACGCCGATAGGTCTTGGTGTACATCAGCGTCCGCAAGAACTCCTTCTGATTGAAATTCAAACGGATCATCTCGGCAGTCAGCAATTCGAGCAGTTCGTCATTCTCACTCTGCGAGTCGTCTCGAATGTCATCGACGGGTTCGATCAGTCCAACGCCCATCACCTTCTTCCATAAACGATTGGCGATGGTCTTGGCGAACAACGGGTTCTCCACGTCGGTCAGCCAGCCGGCGTATTGCTGGCGAGGAGTCAGTTTGGAGCCGCCAGATGGAACACTACCCCACAGCACTTTGGGCTTTACCAATTGATTGGGCTTACCGTCGTCGTACTGATAATCGTGCGGCAGTTTCAGCTTGCGACCCGGATTGAAAGACACCCGAAACAGATTGGATTGCAGCACCGTGTTCATCGAACCCACCAGCCGCTTGCCTTCTTCGATCTGCTGCAGCTCCTTGCGCACGCGCTGGATTGGATTGCCGTTCTTGAAGGCTGGGGTTCCGCCGCCATCTCGAGTGCGGGTGCCGTGGGTAAACGCTGCCAGCTGGTAAAACTCCTGCTGCGTCCACTTGTCGAACGGGTGGTCGTGACACTGCGCGCAGCCAATCTGAGTGCCTAGAAACACGCGGACCGTATTGTCGACGTGTACCAACGGCATACCGTTATCACGCAACGTGTAGCCGACGGCCGGGTTTTCCCAGATCTTGCCTTCGGCCGTCAGCATCTCATAAACCCATTTGTCGTATGGCCGATTGTTGCGCAGCTGCTCTTTGATCCAATCGCGAAATGGATAGGCCAAAATGTTGTTCTCTGGCCGGTCCTTGATGCGCAGGATGTTGGCCCAGTAGTTGTACATATGGCTGACATAGCCAGGAGAACTGAGCAGTCGATCGATCGTCACCTCGCGCTTGCGTG
>JANQOL010000542.1 GCA_028289675.1 Pirellulaceae bacterium | reverse complement strand
ACGCTTGGGTAAGTCTCTCAAGGACCTCAACCCAGAATCCGATGCTGCCTAGAGCCAACGAACTCGTTGCTCACATCAGTGGTAATCCGCTACACCAATCGGAAACACTCGCGCGTCGCGCTTGCTGGCTCCCTTTAGAGTGCCCTCCTCCAACCATTGGCCATGTGAGCGGTCAATGATGTTCGCTATGTGGGCGTCTCACTCGTTGGTGGCAGGGGCAGGTCCACCTGAATCGTAGTCCCCTGCCCCGGTGTCGAAAGTACCTGCATTGCCGCTCCAATCAACTGAGCACGATGCAACATACCGGCCCGGCCGAATTGGTATGTCTTCAACGACTCGGCCGGATCGAAGCCGCAACCGTTATCGTGAATCACCAACCGTGGATGCTCAGAGTCGTTCCACCCAAACACGACTTGGATCTCGCACGTGCCGGCGTGTTGCACGGCATTGCGGATGGATTGCTGAGCGATGCGCATCAGATTCCAGACGGTTCGAGATGGCAGGCTAGGCCAACGTTTCCCTTGGCTGCGCACATCGATGGTTTGCTGCGCCTGGCGGATCTCGAATACGACTTTGTCAGCGAAGTTACGAATGGTGTCCGATAAGCTGACTTCCGCCACATCTTCGGAGTCCAAAAAACGAATCAGCTCGCGGCCTTCTTCCAAAGCGGATTCGATGGCGTCCAACGAAGTTTGCAATGGCTGCTGGATTTCGGTGATATGAGCCTCGGGCTGCCCCAACGCTAGCTCCAAGCCCATGCGAGCGCCCACCAACCACTGTAGCAGCCCATCATGCAGTTCGTACGCCAACCAGCGATGAGAAGTAGAGTTGGCGTCGGGATCGTCCATGGTTCGGATGGAGTGACCATCATTCACGAGTGCGGGCTTTCTTCGGCGCTACTGCACCGAGTCGGTGACGTCTGCAGTGACTATAGGTCCAGAGCGTCGAAATCGTCGACCAACTGATCCAAGTCGGGCCATTCTTCGTCTTCGCTGCTTCTTCTGTCATTGATGGCTTCTCTGCCCGCGTGGCCGGCTGTAGACGTCGCGATTTGGGGCGGCGGATCTTTTTGAGCCTTGCCATCGTTGTCTGGAATCGCTGCTGCTGGCACGACGCCAGGCTGTTTGCTGGTGGTTGCCCGCGCACTGGTGGTTGCCCGCGCGCTGGTGGTTGCCGGCGCGGCGCCAATGCTGAACGTTGTGACTTGCCGTCCGTCCAAGATTACTTTTAGCTGTTCGATGACCGATGGTAGCGTGGAAGAGGGAGTGACCTGCAGACAATAGATCCGACGCCCTGGGGTCGCTCCCAAGCCGCCCTGCCGTGCATCGATTAACTCGCCAGCCAGTCCCAAACGTTGCCAATGCTCACGCAACGTGTCGATTCCTAACCAAGACACCAACGCAAAACTATGTTGAAAGCTACTGATGCATAGATAGTCGGTGTCCGTGTCCGACACGTGCTCTAGTGGGCCGATCATCGTCGCATCCATGCCGCTGGCCATCATGAGATCCGCGACCAGGCTCTCTTCGAAGTCGGCAGCTGACCCAACACGATTTGCCGATTGAGTGACAACAACGGTAAGGCGAGCAGACAAGTTTAGATTCCTCAGCGGGGCTCAACGAAGACGATGGAATGGTTGACGGGCGATCCAATTTTAGACCGTAACCGATCCGCGTGTAGTGAAAATTGGTGCTAAACTTCAGGTCGATGTACTACTTGCTGCCGGCAGAACGTCACCCACGCCAAGTCGTTCGACGCAAATGGCCCGGCCAAGCGATACCGGTGCAGCGATACTGGCGCAACTAAACCGGCGCACCTCGGTGGTCGCAACCCGACTGTGCATCGGCTTCGATCACATCGTAGCAGTCCATCAACACCTCGCGCAGGTTGCCGCCGTGCCGCTGCAGCTGGCGTTCCAACCACTCGGCATCGGTTAGCTGACGAAGAATTCGTGGCGATGTGTCCGGCTCGGCCTTCAGTAAACGCCGCACGATCGTCTGTGCCAGCTCTCCTGTCATTCGGGTCGCCAACAAAGTGGGCAGCCAAGTTGTTTGGTGGGATGTGACGAGTAGCCCCATCTTTCTTCGTCGCGTCAGCCACAGTGTCCAGCCACGCTGTACCAGGGACAGTTGTTCGTAGCCATCCAGGACCAGCGTAGCACCGGTCCGCCAATATTGGCGAGATTTCCACAGAACCGACCAAGCATTGGGTTTTCTCAGTTGCAACCAGATGACGTCACCTTGTGACGAACCAGACAACGCTTGCCCAGCCGCGGGTTGATGCCAACGTAGCGGGCCGATCCGCGGAATCAAATGATGCAGCAACGTGGTCTTGCCGCTGCCATGAGGACCCACGATCGCCGCACGGCTGTCGCAAACTTCAATGAAGCGATTGGCCAGATCGGAAAGAGTCGGAGCACCGTTGGGGACCCAGTCCATTTCGTCGGGGCCAACGTAACGAGTCGCGAAGGGGTTAGACTTCAACGGTCAAGTTGCCCAAGTAGAACGGCTGCTCGGCGGAAACCTTGCGACCATCTAGAAGATATAGTCTGAGGCGGACGCACCACCGGATCTTGAGCAGACTGCCTTCGTAGCTGAGCGGGCTCGCCGGCAAGCGGACACTCAGTTGCCGCGGCTGGTCGTCAATCACGCTCCGCAATTCGTCCGTAGACAGACTTTGGAAGTAGTGAACTCCAAAATCTTCGCCGCCCTTTCCTTCGGTGTACCACATCACCGAGACTTCCAATTGGTCCACTTCCGCGGGGGCCACGCGATGGACTCGATACTCCAGTTCCAGCACGTCGCAGGGTTCATGGCCAGCCTGCAAGGATTGCAGACTGAGACCCAACGCAGGTTCGGTTCGCCGGGTTAGACGGCGCTGCGGGGATAGACGGCTACGCGGAAACTTCGGCAGAACGATGGCCACTTGGGCGCGTCTCCTTCGACAACGATTTTCCAAGCGATCGCGTTATGCTCGCTTTGGAAGGAATGCATGATATCATCGGGCAGCGCAAGTTTGCAGTCCATTTCTAGCGGTCTTTCCGGATCTGCAATCAAGCCCTTGGCAGGGACCTCTGGCATCTCGATATCGATGCGTCGCACCTCACGTCGCTCCGTGCGCACGTCCGTGCCCTGCTGAAACGTGGTCTCTTCGAACGAAATCAGACTGAGCTTAAGCTCTCGAAAGGCGGTGCGGCCATATTGACAAAGATATAGCTGGTACACCCCACCGGGCAACAGCGGTAGTGCGTCAATTTCAACCGCGGTGGGGCCAATGCGGTTCTGTTGCCGCAGGAGTCGAAAGAACCAACGGGTCGTGAAAAAACTCACGACGAGAAAGCCCACGAGCAAGACATTCAGAAACCAATTCGGATCGCCTGAACGAAAATGCTGAAAGGCGAGCGCGGCCAGCACGGCCACCAGGGCATTCCAGGCGGTGGTAAATAGGGCACTCAGCAGCAATGGCGTCGATTCACCTCGCTGAACCGCCAGCCGGTACGTTAGTTTGACTCCCGGACTGTCCGTTAGACTCTGCAGACTGGGTAAGTTGGCCAGCGACGCCTGATCGCCCTCAGCACGCCGCACATGTTCTTGTTTGGCCCGGCTGGCCAGCGCGGAACGCATTTCTGGTGAAGCCAGTGTCTGCGATATTTGCAACACGAAGGCGGTTAGCCCGATCACGATAAAAGAGCAGGCGGCCGTCACCATCAACCAAAAACCGAAGCCGGGCCGCAGCCAGGTCGACTCGGGCATAAAGACTTGCCATGAGACGACAATCGTGAGTGTTACAATGCCCAGCAGAAACAGCGCACCAAAAAAAGCAGCCTCTCCCACACTGCCGACCAGCCACCAGCCGCTCATGCGCGAGCCGCGTTTTTTCCCCCACAGTCTGACCCACTTCGCCACTCAAGGCTCCCAGCGATGCACCACGGAATCCGATCTCTTTGCCCGATGTTCGACAAACTATCATTTCTCGGACCCGGCATCCTCGCCAGAGGGCTGTGGACTGTTTTGCTGTTGACGACGATCCCAGTCACCGATCTGTCGGCCGCCGACTGGCCGCAGATCTTGGGACCCAATCGAGACGGTCAGGTCCCGGACGTCCCTCGCCTGAAAGGTGACTGGACAGAGCTGGAGCCAAAGTGGACGAAGCCGTTGGGCAGTGGCTACGGCGGCCCGGCGATTGTCGGTGACACGGTACTGGTGTGTCATCGCCAGGCGGACAAGGAGCTGCTGCTGGCGCTCCATCTGGCGGACGGCACCCAGCGCTGGCAGACGTCCTGGTCGGCCAGCTATCGGCCCGGTATCAATCCAGACAATGGTCCCCGTTGCGTGCCCGCCGCGGCAGAGGACGTCGTCGTTTGCTACGGGGCGGCCGGTGATCTAGCGTGTGTGCGGTTGACCGATGGCCGACTGTTGTGGAATCGACCGCTACGAGAAGAATACGGCGCGGAGGATGGCTACTTTGGCGCGGGGAGCTCGCCCATCATTGTCGACGGGTTGGCAATTGTTTGCGTGGGCGGCCGATCCGGCGGCATTGTGGCCGTCGAGCTGACGTCAGGAAAAACTCGTTGGACCTGCACGGACTATGAAGCGAGCTACGCTTCACCCGTGCTGATTTCCAACGGGGAACAGCGGCAAGTGCTGGCTGTCACCCGCTTGAACGTAGTCTTGCTGAATGCGGTGGACGGTACGCTTGTCGGTGATTTGCGGTTTGGTAGTCGCGGTCCCACCGTCAATGCGGCTACCCCCATTCAAATCGGTGACAGCCGCTGGCTGCTGACCGCCAGCTACGGAGTGGGCGCGTTGGCCGTCGATGTGCAGCCCGGACAATTGAGCGAAGGTTACCGGAGTAAGAAACTGCTAAGTAGCCAGTACAACACGCCGGTGTACGTGGCGGATCGCCTCATCGGAACGGATGGGCGCGAGGACGTGGGATTGGCCAGCTTGAAAGCGGTGGACCCTCACAGCCAAAGTGTGATTTGGCAACGCCCTTCCTTCGGCACCGCGCACGTGCTGGCCTTCAACGACCGCGTGCTCTGTTTGGGCCTGGAGGGTCGCCTAACACTCCTTGAAGCGATGTCCAATTCGTACACCGAAGTCACCGCCGCGCGGTTACCGTCAGGCACCTATCGCGCCCTGCCCGCAATGTCCGGCAACCAGCTCCTAATCCGCGCTTCCCAGTCGGCCGACCGAAGTCAGTTGCACCTCGTCGAGCTACGTTAGAGCGCGTGGCAAGATCAATTCGCTTTGCCCTTGGACTGCATTTTGGCCCATGAGTCGCGTAGTCCGACCGTGCGGTTGAAAACGAGTTTGTCGGCGCTGGAGTCTTTGTCGACGCAGAAGTATCCGTTGCGTTCAAACTGGTAGCGGTCACCGACAGCCGCGGTCCGCAGCGCGGGTTCGACTTTAGCGGTGATCACTTCCAAACTGTCGGGATTCAAGTTGTCCAAGAAAGTTTTTCCGTCGGGTGCTTCCTCGGGATTCTCCGTTTGAAACAAACGGTCGTACAAGCGCACTTCAGCGTCCTCCGCCTGCGGGGCGCTGACCCAATGGATGGTGCCCTTGACCTTACGCGTGGTGCCCGACGCACTGCCGCTGCGCGTGTCGGGATCGTAGGTGCACCGCAGCTCAATCACCTGCCCGGTCGCGGGATCCTTGATGACATCTTCGCACTTGATGATATAGCCGTATCGCAAGCGGACTTCGCCGCCCGGTTTGAGCCGAAAGAACTTGCGGGGTGCATCCTCCATAAAGTCACTGTGCTCGATGTAAAGCTCGCGGCTAAAGGGGATCTGCCGCGTGCCGGCCGTGTCGTCTTCGGGGTTGTTGACCGCGGATAGCATTTCAGTTTGGTCTTCCGGGTAGTTGGTCAGCACCAGTTTCAACGGACGCAGGACGGCCATGACGCGATTGGCAACCGAGTTGAGATGCTCTCTCACGCAGTTCTCCAAGACGGTGACATCGATCGTGCTGTAGAACTTGGCTACTCCAATCCGGTCACAGAAACTACGGATGCTCTCGGGCGTGTATCCCCGGCGGCGAAGGCCGCTGATCGTTGGCATGCGCGGATCATCCCAACCAGTGACGTGTCCGTCTTGGACCAATTGCAGCAATTTGCGTTTGCTCATGACGGTGTAGGACAGGTTGAGACGCGCAAATTCAATCTGGCGGGGATGGTAGATCTCCGCATGCTCGCAGAACCAATCGTACAGCGGTCGATGATCCTCAAATTCCAGCGTGCAAACGGAATGGGTGATGCCCTCAAAAGAGTCACTTTGGCCATGCGCCCAGTCGTACATCGGATAGATGCACCACTGATCACCGGTTCGGTGGTGGTGGGCATGCAGCACGCGGTACATCACCGGATCGCGTAGGTTGACGTTGGGAGCCGCCATGTCGATCTTGGCGCGCAGCGTTCGTTTGCCGTCAGGCACTTCGCCATTCTTCATGCCTTCTAGCAGAGCCAAATTCTCTTCGACAGAACGGTCGCGGTAGGGGCTTTCTCGGCCTGGACTGGTCAGTGTCCCACGGTAGGTTCGCGTTTCTTCTGGAGTTAGATCGCAGACGTATGCCTTGCCGTCACGGACCAGCTTGACAGCCAGATCATACAACTGCTGAAAATAATCCGACGCGTAGTGCAGTTCATCCCACTCAAAACCTAGCCAGCGAACGTCCTCTTGAATCGAGTCGACGTACTCCTGCTCTTCCTTGCTGGGATTGGTGTCGTCGAAACGCAGGTTGCAGCGTCCCCCGTATTTTTTCGCCAAGCCAAAGTTCAAACAAATGCTCTTGGCATGCCCAATATGCAAATAGCCATTGGGCTCAGGGGGAAAACGGGTGTGCAACGATTTGCCGGCCAACTTGGGCAGCTGCAGATCTTTTTCGATCTCTTGCTCGATAAAGTTCAGCCGTTCGGCCTCGGCGTGTTCGCCAGCGCCAGCCGCCGATCCGGTTTTGGGGTCGGAATCGCCCATACTTCAGTTCTTCCTGAGAGTCCGAGGTTCAGCGGGCCAAATCGGTCGATCTCGGCCCATCATGGGTTCAAATTATTGCCACTGACCACTTGCCCGCTAGTGCCGGTCACCACAGCAGCACGCATTCTGCCCTAGACGCTTCCACGGTTTGGTCTTTGTCATTCACACGCGTAGAAAGTGACGCCACGCGAATCCGGCAAGTAAGTTTTCTCGGCCGCTCAGCTCCAAATGAATGATGCGGCGGCGGAGTCGCGTCTGCGAATCGGATTTCAGGCTACTGTGGGCCAGCAAGGGTCGCATCACCAAGACATCACCAGCAGAACCCAGGATCGGAGTGATTTCCCCGGAATTCGGTTCATCGAGATCCGCGTCGCCGTCCGCCGCCAGTTGGTGAGAGCCAGGGAGAACGACCAGGGGGCCATTTTCGTGACGTATCGGATCAAGGGCGAAACGCAACGTCAGCATCTGTTCGAGTACCTGGTCGGGCGCATTGACGTGCGGAATCCCAGCTTTCCGAGTCGGATTGGAGAATTCGCCGAGCTGCTCCGGGATTTGCTTCACCGCCACGGTTCGATCTCGATGCCAGGGCAGCGTCCATGATCGTTGCGGGGGTTTGTCAAACACCAATCCTCGCACAAGCCCAGCAGTGGGGCCGAGTAGCTGGCGGATCAGCCTGCAAACGCGTGGCAAGAGGGCCAATTCGACCACCGCCGGATCCAGGTCCAACAAATTGCGCACGCCGTATGCGGTCCCTTGGCTGCGGAGCACGCCCGGCTGTTGGCCGGTCAATATCCGCTCCAACGATTGCCGTTGCCGTTCCAGCTCTGCGTGACTGAGGACACCCTCGAGAACGCAATAGCCATCTACGTCCAAGGCGTCACGGTAGTCGAACTCCACATCGGAGTTCGTTGTTGAACAGACGTCTTGGCAGCTCAATTTGGTGTCCCTGACCATCCCTGTGATGTCGCCCCCAAAAAACTGTTGAGGAAGTGGGCGGATCGCACCTCGCCGTCCATGCTAGCGGTTGCCTTGGTGTTCAACAATGCGAGTCGCATCGCGGATCGAGCCACGAAGGAGTACCGACTGGGCTGCGGTGTTGCCACGCGCCAGTATGATCGCCGCACGTCGCAGCCTATACTGGCAACGCGATGGCGGACAATGCACTGGCGGAACCGAGCCGTCGCATCCAGCGATCGCCGATGCAAACGACCGCCGGCATTTGATGAACAAGCGATAGGAGTACATTTTGCGCAGACGCACCGCTCTTCACACCGCATTGGCAACTGGCGTCGCGGCTGCATCCGCGGCGGCCCAGGATCCAGCAGCCGATCCGTCCGATGAGAACTTGGCCAACGTGGAGGAGTTCAGCACGCAAGTCTCGCGGCCGGTGTTCATCGCGACCTGGCCGTTCGGTCTGCCCGCTTGCCAACACGCGGCGAAGCAGTTCCAGAGCGGTGGCTCGATATTGGATGCAGTCGAAAAAGGCATCAACGTGACCGAGTTGGATGCTGCGGTCACCTCTGTGGGCTTGGGCGGCTATCCCAACGCCCAAGGTGTCGTACAACTGGATGCATCCTTCATGGATGGTCATCGGCAACGGGCCGGTGCGGTCGCGGCGCTGGAGGGCTTTGCCAATCCGATTTCCGTGGCCCGCCGCGTGATGGAATCAACTCGCCATGTAATGCTGGCCGGTCGCGACGCGGCCCGCTTCGCGAAAGACCAAGGATTCGAGCCGCGTGACTTGCTGACCGAACAGTCACGTGAGGCCTGGCGCACTTGGCAATCGGAAAACGCTTCGTCTCCGGGTACGGTTCCAGCCGATTCTCACGACACGATCGCCTTGCTGGGCGTGACCCCCACAGACCACTTGGCGGGAGGATGTTCCACCAGCGGTCTAGCTTTCAAGTTACCTGGACGCGTGGGTGACGGCCCATTGATCGGTTCCGGCTTGTACGTGGACGGTCGAATTGGAGCGGCGGGCGCGACCGGAGTTGGCGAGAACATTCTCCGCTATTGCGGTTCCTTTTTGATCGTGGAAGCCATGCGGCAAGGTTTGTCGCCGACGGATGCCTGCGTGGCAGCGATTCGGCGCATCGCCGACGGTGAGCAAAAGCCGCCCGGGGAGCTGAGCGTCAACTTTGTAGCGCTGAACCGACAAGGTGTGGTGGGTGCCGCCGGTACCGATGAAGAGTTTCGCTGCGCGGCGGTGGATGCCCAACGTGGCCAGCTACTTCGTCCGCTTCTAGTGCGCTAGCCAGCCGACTCCGTCGCTGACACCAGCGAGTTGATGGCTCGTTGGAAGATCTTGATATAACCATTGTCCGCCAAGACACTGGATGGAGGTCAACCATGAAATCCCTACCTCAAGTGGATGCTGTGCAGGCGGCCATCGGTCGTTTGGCAAGCCAGTTGGACGTCGTGGCCGAGGAGACGGTGCCGGTGGATGCGGCCGAAGGGCGAATCTTGTCGCAAGCACTACTGGCCGATCGAGATTCTCCCGCATTGGACGTTTCGGCCATGGATGGCTATGCGATACACATCGCCTCAACGAAGTCCGCCACCCTGCGGGTTCAAGCCACGAGCGCGGCCGGCAAAGCTCCGTTGGAACTCGAGACGGGGGCTGCTATCCGTATCTTTACTGGAGCCCCAGTGCCAGCAGGCGCCGATTGCGTGGTGCGGCGGGAGGATACGCTCGAGGGCGACGACGAAGTGACGCTGCAATTGCCACTAGACCAACTGCAACCGGGCAAACACATTCGCCGACGTGGCGAAAATTCCCAAGGTGGTGGATCCGTGCTGGAGGCTGGGACGCTGCTCAACAGCGCGGCCATGGGTGCGGTCGCCAGTTTCGCATCTGCGCACGTGTCCGTATTTCGCCGGCCGCGGGTAGCGGTCCTCAACACTGGGGACGAATTGGTGGCCGCTGGTCAGCCCGCTCAGCCGTGGCAGATTCGCGACTCCAATGGTCCGCTGCTGACCAGTTGGCTAGGAAGGCTGCCTTGGGTTCAGTTGGCAGGGCGCCGGCCGGTCATCGATCGTTTGCAAGATGTGCAACAGGCCTTGGATCAAGCCCTGAACGATGCCGATGCTGTCATCTTGACCGGAGGGGTTTCCATGGGCGATGCGGACTATGTCCCCGAGGCGATTCAACAGATCGGAGGAGAGATTGTTTTTCATCGACTTCCCATCCGACCAGGTAAGCCGATCTTGGGCGCGTTGCGAGCTGGAAAGCTGATCCTTGGATTGCCAGGAAATCCGGTTAGCGTTGCGGTGACCGCTCGCCGCTTTGGACTGCCGTTGCTAACGCACTTGGCGGGCGGCACGGAAACCGCGCCAGAGCCACTGGTTCAAGTTCCGGAAGCGGACGACAAGCAAATCGATTTGATTTGGTATCGCTTAGTCCGCCTGGATTCCAGCGGTCGTGCTCGGCTAGTCGAATCGCGCGGCTCCGGTGATTTGGTTTCGTTGGGTGCCAGCCACGGAGTTATCGAAGTCGCTGCCGGTCAGTCCGCACGCGGCCAGTGGCCGTTGTTCGCATGGTAAGCGCCAAAGAGCGATCTGGTCAGCATCACCGACGCATCAACGCTGGCGCCCCTGGCCAGCCTGGTAACGCTCGGCCTGCAGGGTGACCTGCTCCAAAGTGGGTACTGGCAAGTTGCAGGCCCAGTGGATTCCGGCGGCCAACAAGGCCGCAAACTCGGGTTGTTGGAAGTCGCGTTCGTGACCCAGCGACGTGTAGAAGGACTTGCCGCCGTCACTGCGGATGAACTGCCAAGCGACCGACTCCGGTTCCGCGCCGGGCAGCCGGCCTTCCAGCAGGCTACAACTGCCAGCCTGCAGCGGCGTGGTGCGATAAAGTGAACCACCTGGCTGGATATTCGCGGTCTGCAAGCTGGCCAATGAACCGGCGTCTTCGGTCGCTAACGCCAGCGTATAGCGCTGATCATTGCCAAAATGGCCGTGATAGTTGCCACCGAAAACTTCCGCATCAAAGGTGGGCCATACGGCGTGTCCGGAAGGAATCGATGCCGAATCGCGTAGCGCAAACGCGTGACTGGCCGTCCGTATGCCAATAACCGGTTTACCTTGCCGCACAAACTCCTGAATCAGTTCCAAATCTTGCTTGGGCAACGCTCGACGGCGGACGCTAATCAGCAGTGCGTCGGCCGCTCGAACCCGCTCCACACCGACAATTTGGTGCCGTTGTTGCTCACTGCCAAAACAGACTTCTACACGGAAGTGTTGGCTCAGGTGGCGTGCCGCGAATTCTGGCAACGTCTCTTCGGTCCGATACTCGTCTTCCGCAATCAGCATCGTCAATCGCAGGCGGCGATCACCGGCAAATCGAAAGGCTGCTCCTCCCAGCACTTGGTTGCTGGTAATGGTGGGGCACACGTGCCGTTCGATGTGCTGCACAATCAAATCGGTGCCCGTAAAGTGGCTGGCATACGGCCAGGCACGCGGGTTGTACATCGTGTCCGTCAGGTCGCGAGCCAATACGACATTCTTGCCGCCCGCAGCCAGACGTCTGAGTCCAAAGGGGCGACCGAGCACGCACATGTTGGTGTGCACGCCCACCAAGATGACATTGGCAATATTACGCTGCTGCAAAATACTCCAGATTTCTTGGCCGTTGTCGCTGATGTAGTCGCGTTTTTCGTCGATGCCGATAACGTCGATCTGCCGGCTCCACGGTCGCCCCGGTTCCAGTCCTTGTGCGGCCAGCTGCTCAGCCCACAGACGGTGTTCGACGGGCGAATCGTCTTCTCCGCCGTCCGATTGATCCAGGGGATAATCGGCCGCCTCTTCGCTCGGGATTTGATCGCACCATTGGCCGATCTGCGGTGGGAAGGATGCTGCGGCTGGTGTCTGCAGCGCCCGCTGTCGTGCTGGGTGATCGTCGTAAAACGACATACAGCTGCTGGGCGCGTGGATGATGGTTACGCCCTGACGACGCAATTGCTGACAAAAGCGATCAATGCGCGGCGCCAACT
>JANQOL010000469.1 GCA_028289675.1 Pirellulaceae bacterium | reverse complement strand
TCGACTATGCCGAACATAAGGTGCAAATCGGCAAAGTAGTTCCCGACCCGGACGATCCCGACGAACCGACGCCGGGCACCTTGGCTGAACTGCTGGAGCTGTCCAAGTCACGAGCTTCGGCGCTGCACGATGCGGGCACGGCAGAGGGTTTGGCGGCGGCCATCCGCGCTGCAGACGCTGAATTGGGACGCATGTGCGAATCGAATCGATGCCCCGGCTTGGCGACAGCCAAAGCTCAGATGGTCGCGGCCATCGAACAGCGGCTACTGCAGCGCCCCGCACGGAGTCAACGCGTCGATTGGTTGAACGGTTGGCGAAAGCCGGTGAGTGCTGCGATCGCGAAGATCAACGCCGGCGACGTGGCAACCTATCGCAAGGCAATGCGAGCCGTCGCTACGGGCCTCAGCGAGGCTCGCTAAGCATGAACGAAAGTTATCTCAATTGGGTCCTGGCCGCCATAGCAACTGTCGTCGGGACCCTGGCCGCAACGGTCGCGACACTGTGGAAGGTGAACGAGAGCCGCAACACGAAGGCGATCGAAGAGCTGACACAGCGAGTCGAAGACTGTGAGGCAGAACGTGCCATGTTGAGAGTACGCGTCGCTCGACTCGAAACGCAAATGGACATCGAGAATGCGGACGCGGACACGAGTTAAGTACAAGCCCAACTTTGCGTTCACGCGGAACAAGATTCCGGACGCCAAGCGCAAGGTTGGAGTTCGGCAAGGTGCATTGCACCGCAAGATTCAGCGGCGGCTGATCCGGACGCGGAAGAAAGTATCCGAGCCCGGCAAACCACCAACCAACCGCGAAGGGCAGCTTAAGAAGTTCATCTTCTACAGCTGGGACGCGGCGAACCAACGCGTAGTTTCCGGACCGGAGAAGCTGCCGGGCGCGACAGGTGACGTGCCGGCCGTATTGGAAGGTACTCGGCGCGGACGAGTCAGACCCAGGCCATCGGCTGGGCCTGCTCTGGAGAAAGCAAAAGACAACATGCCGGAACTTTGGGACGGCGCCATCAAGTAACTCACGGAGCAATCACATGGGAACCATCCTTGGGCTCGACTGCGAGCTGTTTTTTAACTCAGCCACCTATGCCGCCCCAACGTTCGCGGCGTGCGACGCTGTTCGCGATGCCAACTACGAAATTCAAACGGCGCTGGTCGATGCCAGTCGTCGCGGCTCTGGTGGCTGGGGACAGGACGAGACCACGTTGCGACGTGCGACTCTGAATGCCACGTTCGTCAAAGACAAAGACGACGTCACGTTCATGGCCATTCAGACGAAGTTCCGGGCCAACGAGTCTATGGAGATTGTTGCTTACGACGGTGGCGACGCTGCCGGCAGCGACGGCCTGGATGCCATGTGGAAGGTGGAAACTTGGAACGAGACTCAGGACCTCGAAGGCGTGGTCATCATCGAAGCGACATTCAAGACTGCGCCGGATCCTGATCTGACGCCAACATTCATCACCGGGCAATTGCCTGCTGCCCGCTAACCGAAACACGAGTTTGGCCTGGGGGCAGGGTAGGCGCGGAGAGCGGGGCCAAACTCGCAAATCATCACGGAGAGATTGCAATGCAATTTGAAGACGAAAAAGGGCGATCGTGGAATTGCCGCATTGACTGGGCAGCCATGCGACGCGCCAAGGGCGCTGGCGTTGATTTGTCGAAAGTCGAAGAGCACCTCGGTGACTTTTATCGCGGCTCGGTCTCGCTGATCGATGCCCTGTGGGCCGTCGTAGCCAAGCAAGCCGAAACCGCCAAGCTGTCGTTGGCCGACTTTGAAGCCGGCATGACCGGCGACGCCATCTCGCGCGGCACAGAAGCACTCGTGGAGGGCCTGCGCAATTTTTTCCCGCCGTCGAGGTCCAAGCTGATCGCGGCGGCAAACGACGAAGTAAAGGATGGGATGGCGGAGCTACACGAACGCTTTGTGAAACCATCTACCGAATCGCCGGAGAGCTAGGCGTCCATCCCGATCCATACACACTGCGAGAACTGCTGTGGATGCAAGCAGGGCGACAGTCGGCGGAATGGGATCGGATGGCAACACTCATCACGCACGTTCGCCAATTAGCTGGCGATAAGGAGGCTCGATTCGAACGCTACCACCCGCATCACGCGGTGAAATTTCATCGCAGTCAGCTACGCAAATACCGCTTGCGGACCAATCAGAAAGGACGTTGAAAAGATGACAGACGTTGCCAAAGCGAAAAACGCTGAATCCACGGAAGGCGAGCAGACTCGGCGTTCATCACATTGTTATCCGTCTCGGTTGCTCGGACGGCGAAAGGTCTACGTTGCATCTTCGTGGCGCAACATCGCCCAGCCGGGAGTTGTCGCCGCGATCCGCAAAATGGGACACGAGGTTTACGATTTCCGAAATCCAGCGGAAGGCGACAACGGATTCCATTGGTCGGAGATCGACGGCGGGTGGCAGCAATGGGATGCCGATCGATACGTGAACGCATTGGATCACCCGATTGCCGAGGCCGGATTCAAGAGCGACTTTGACGCGATGCAGTGGGCCGACACGTTCGTGCTCGTGCAACCGTGCGGACGATCAGCGCACCTCGAAATGGGTTGGGCCGTCGGCGCGGGCAAGGCGACGATCATGCTATTGGGGCCGGACATTGAGCCAGAGTTGATGGTGAAGATGTGCGACCACATTTGCGTCGGACTCGGTTCCGTGTTGGAACTGTTCGAGATGCTTGACGGATAACAACGCGACCAACGGACTAAATCACAGCACTAGAAAAAGGAACCAAACATGGCTAGCTATGTTCAGGACGGAGACATCATCGACCACATCCTTGCCGAAGACGCCACAGCCGGCACGGTTGTTGTTATTGGCGAACTTGTGGGAGTGGTTGTCGTTGACCAGGTTGCCGGGAAACCGGTCGGAGTTCGATTGGACGGAGTCTGGAGCATGACCGTCCTAGGCACCGACCAAGTCGCCAAGGGCCAGAAGCTCTACTGGGACGAAGGCAACGAACGACTGACCATCACGGCCGGGGCCCACAAGCAGGCCGGCTGGGCAGTCGAAGGCAAGGCCGCCGGCGTCACCTCTATTCGCTGTCTCTTCGGCAAAGGGTAGGGCGTGGGCACTGGAGCGATCAAAGCTGGCGAAGCCTTTGTTTCCATCTACAGCGACGACAAGCCACTGGTTCGCGGAATACGCGGACTTGGTGAACGTGTTGGAGCCATTGGCAAGAGCTTTCAAAGCATGGGAACGAAGGTCGCTGCTGTCGGCGCTGGAGTGTCCGCACTTGGAGCGTCCATCGTTGGACCGCTCGCGGCTGCGACGAATTCCTTCGTCAGTTTCGGCGATTCGCTCAATAAGATGGCGGCCAGAACGGGATTCACTGCAGAGGCTCTTTCCGAGCTCGGTTTTGCAGCGGAGCAATCCGGAACTGATATCTCGGCGATCGAATCGAGCGTGCAACGCATGCAGCGTGCCATCGTTGAGGCGAACGACGGCTCCAAGTCGATGGTCGATTCGTTCGCCGCCATTGGCCTTCAAGCCGCCCAGCTGCAGGGCCTTTCTCCAGATCAACAGTTTCAGACAATCGCTGCCGCTATTGCAAAGATCCCCGATCCGACGCAAAGAGCGGCGCGAGCGATGGAGATCTTTGGCCGAAGTGGGACCAAGTTGCTGCCGTTGATCACTAGTGATATCCAAGGGCTCCGCGATGAGGCCAAATCGCTAGGAATTACCCTCAGCACCGACGATGCCAACGCGGCCGCTGAGCTTGGTGATGCGATGAATCGAGTCGGACGGACAGTGAAAGCTGCATTTGTCAAACTCGGTGCGGCCATCGCTCCGCCTCTTACCAGAGGACTGGAGATCGTCACAAGCGTCACCTCGGCGGTCGCAAAGTGGATTGACGAGAATCGCGGTGTAACACAAACCGTGGCCGCGATCGGGGCTGGCCTCACAGCCGTCGGTGGAGTCATCACTGTGATCGGTGGCGGAGTTGCCGCCCTTGGATTCGCTATTTCCGGAGTCTCTGCAGCTCTCGGATTGGTTGGCTCCGTTGTCAGCGCGGTTGGCATTCCAGCGATTGCGATCACGGCCGGCGTGGCCGCTCAAGTAGTGGCGATCGGCGGAGCGTTCGCGTACGTCGCCAATGAAGCCGGATTGCTCGCACCCGCATTCAGCTTTCTGAAGGACTCGTTCGGCAAGATCTGGACGACGTTCCGCGCGACTTTCGGCGGAATCGTTGGTGCACTCAAGTCCGGCCAGTTTCGACTTGCCGCCGAGATCGCTTGGGCGGGCGTCAAAGTGGCCTCGCTGAAAGGTGCCCAGCAAGTGCTGAGCGGTATCGAGCACCTGTGGAACAATGCGGGCTCGATCACCTCGCGGTTTTTCGAGGCGTATACCAAGTATCTGTATCGAGTGTTCTCGAACATTCCGAAGGTGGCGTTCGCTGCACTGAAGGGCGGCAAGTCAATCAACGATGTCATCCAGTCGGCTATCTTCGGTGCGTTTGCTGAAGGCGGCGAATTGAATTTGTCCGCCTCCCTCGATTCGTCCATTGGCAAAGCTCAGGCGGAATTGCGTAGGAAGCTATCCGAGGTAAACCGGCCCGCCCCCGCGCGAAATCCAATTCCAAACCGGCGGCCGCAGGCCGCGCCGAATTTTTCTCGGCAGCGAGCCCCTCAATTCGCACCACCACCTCGATTCCCTCAGCAACAAGCGCCACAGTTTCGGCAACAGCGGGCACCACAGCCACCTAGCCAGCTGAGAGGTAGGTTTCAGGTGCCACCAGGTGTGGCGCCCTCTCGTACGGCCGCCAATGCCAATGCAACCGCTCGGCCACCAGCTGCTCAAGCGAATCAGATTCCTGGAATCGGCGAGCTGATCGGACTGAACCGTAGGCAAGTGTTCTTTCTTGCCAGGCTGGCCGAGGACGGAGGGCTTGGCTAGTGATGGAGGCTTACGAAGTTGCGGCGTCGCGTCAGATCAACGATAGCGAGAATCCATCCGCTCAGACCGCCTGGATGGTGAGCGGTGCCACCGACTACATCGACGCACGTGCAACGTTGGACGTTGATTTGCCTACGGAGTTCACGTTCCCAAGCTCGCGAGTCGCTTATCTCGATTCGATCGAAGCTTCCGAGTTGCGTGATGATGAACTATGGCGATTCGACATCGGCTATCGATCGCAGCCCAAGCCAACGTTTGGTGAACTGGAATACGAGTTCGACATTTCCGCACCAACTGAAAACATATACCAGTCATTGCAGACAACGGCGTACGCTCCGGCTGGCAAGTCGGCACCGGATTTTGGTGGTGCCATTGGCTTGGCAGATGGCACACCACGAGGCTTGCCGCCATTGACGCCGATGGCCACGTTCGCAATTACCAAACACTGGCGAATTTCCGACATCGACGTGGCCTATCAAGTAACCGTCGAGAACCTTGTCGGTGCCGTCGCTAGTGGAGGATTCTTTAGCAGGTCGGCCAACACGGTCCGGTTCCTCGGTGCGAGAGGTCGAACCAGCGGTGACAAATTCCCAATCAGCTATTCGTTCGGCGTCCGACCAACCGTCTCCAATCGAACGATCGACGGTATCACCGTGACGACGGCCGGCGGCTGGGATCTGATCGATACGTACTATGAAGCACTCGCCGAGATCGCTACCAGCAAGATCGTCCGTCGACCAAGAGCCGTCTACGTCCATCGCGTGCACCCGACTGATTCACTAGATGGATTGGGTCTGTGAGATGCATCGCTTTCAAGGCCAAAAGCCGAAGCTGACCGCAGCTGAGATTAACCGCTGGAATCGACTGGCAAATCAACAAGCCATTCAAGGACAGCAGCAATATCCGACGACTGAACGGTACGACCCAACGAGCAATGTGGTCGTTGTTCGCAATGACTCGGTCAGCCTGCTCCGCGAACGGCGAGTCGCTCATCTCGACGGCTTGATTTGGGATCTGCCACTGGACGGCACAGCGGACGTCGCGTTCAAGGTCAAGCCTCCCGACGTCAACGCGGACTTTCAAGAACCGGCTATTTTGCTGCAGCCACTTCAGCCCGGCGAGACTGGTTTCGCCGTCATCGCAGGGCTTGCCCTGGCATGGGTCGCAGGTGGACCGGCATCGTTGCGGTACGGTGAACCCGACCAAGGCGGGACGATCGTGGGAGTGAGCAACAGCGATGCTCCGTTCCGCATATTGGCACCACCAGCAACGAACACTCAATTGCGTCCTGTGCTAATTCGCTACCCGGTACCCGATCCGGGCCTGCAGTCGAATATCTTTCTTGCCAAGACGACGTCCGTCATCACAGCGATTAGCGACTCGACATCAGGAGGTACGCTGGGCAGTGGCACTGCGAAGCGTGTTTCATTGACGTCGAACACTGGCGACTACGTCCACGTTACAAGCGGTGGGACGATCGATCTCTATAGCAACCTGACGTACGAGGTACCGACTGACACAGTCGTCAAATACGCGTACTCGAATCAGGCAGGAAACATATCAGTCCCACTGGTATTCCCGGACGTCGCATCGGGTCCGATTGAGCCACCACCCTAGCGGTTTTGCAGGCCAGGCCGTCCGATTAGAATCGTGCCATGTGCAATCGTTACAGGCCATCGCGGCTGGACAAAATCAACAAAGCTGACGAGCTCAATGACCAGTACGGCCTTTCTTTGCAATGGACCGACATTGACGACGAAGGCAATGTGACGGTGGACGGCTACCGCGACGGCGACGTTTACCCTCTCTACCAAGCGCCAGTCGTACGACAGATAGACGATTCGATTCTTCTCGGCGAGTATCGGTCGTGGGGACTGTTGCCACCTGGCTTTGTACCGAATGGCGACGAAGCTAGGGGGACGAGGGCACAGCAGCGAAAGACCGTGAACGCTCGGTGTGAGACAATGGCCGACAAGTGGCCTTGGAAGCTTGTCCATAGAAATCGATGCGTCCTGCCGGCAATGAATTTCTTTGAACCGCACAACGCTGGCGGGCAAGCGCGCTACGAGGTGCCTGGCCGCGATGTGATCTATCTTGCTGGGCTGTGGTGCGACTGGACATCGAAGGCCACCGGAACGTCGCTCCGCACTTACACAATGATCACGACGAACGCTGGTGATGTAGTAGCGACAACTCGTGGCGGCCAACGAAGGGACCGGCAGCCGGTAGTGTTCACG
>JANQOL010000753.1 GCA_028289675.1 Pirellulaceae bacterium | reverse complement strand
CTCTGTTGAAGCTGCGGATTCCTCACGCTCTTAGCCATCTGGTATTGGGCATGCGGATCAGCGCTGGGCTGGCCGTCATTGGCGCTATCGTAGGCGAGTTCTTTGTCGGTCACGGTAGCAGCGGCTATGCAGGGT
The DNA here is from genome assembly GCA_028289675.1 of Pirellulaceae bacterium. Classification (GTDB taxonomy): domain Bacteria; phylum Planctomycetota; class Planctomycetia; order Pirellulales; family Pirellulaceae; genus Aureliella. Next base: position 5,894 of record JANQOL010000753.1, on the reverse strand, counting down.
TGGGAACGATCATGACTGGTTGGCAGAACTTGGCCAAGACGGACGCGATTATCGCGGCGATCTTCATGAGCACGTTGCTGGGGTTGACCATCTTAGGCATCGTGAATTTGTTCAGCAGCATTTGTTTGTGGCGTTGGACGCACAACAGCGGTTTTGAAACCGAGTAGCGAGGCTCGGTCTAGGATCGGGACGCCCAATCAACTGGTGCGATCCGCCACCGGGTGTCCTGCCAGTCCACCGCGCAGTTACAATGCAGGTTTGTCCTTGGATTGATCGTTCTTTTGCTTGAAAGCAGGCTCACGTTGTTCCAACTCCCGAAGTGTTTCTCCGTTTCGAACCTTGGATGGCTGATCATTGGCACCAGCATGCTGCTTGGTTGTAGTTCTTCAGCGGAATCGACTGCGAAAACTGACGACGGCAATGATCGAGTCATTTTGATGCTGAACTGGTTTCCCGAAGCCGAGCACGGTGGTTTTTATGCGGCCCAAGTGCACGGCATCTTCGAGCAGCATGGGCTGCAGGTTGAATTGCGTCCGGGAGGACCGTCCGCTCCGGTAGCTCAAGAACTGGTGGCTGGACGCGTGCAATTCGCGATCGGAAACGCCGATGATGTGCTCGTATTTCGAGAACAAGATGTACCGGTTGTCGCTCTGATGGCGCCCATCCAAGATACACCCCGGTGCATCATGGTTCACGAGAGCGCACAGGTTGGCTCATTGCAGGAACTGGGCGGGCTAACATTGCAAGCCGGCGCGGGACGTCCGTATTTGAAGTTCATGGAGCACCAAGGCCTGTTGAAGGATGTGCAAGTCGTACCCTATTCCGGAGTGCCGAAGTTTGCCTCGGACACATCTAGCGCGATGCAAGCTTACTCCTTCAGCGAACCGCTGTTGGCTCGGCAACAGGGGGCCAGCGTGTCGATGCTGATGCTGTCGGATGTGGGCTTCAATCCCTATGCATCCTGCTTGATCACGACCGACGACTATGTCCAGGAGCATCGCGACATCGTGGGCCGTATGGTGGCCGCTTGTCGCGAAGGCTGGCAGAAGTACTTGGAGACGCCCGCGGAGGCCAACGCAGCCATCCTGTTGGATAATGAACATGGTATGACGGAAGAAACTCTCGAGTTTGGCGTGGAGGTACTCGGACCGCTGTGCCTTCCGAATTCAATGAGTTCTGAACAAGTTGGCATGATGTCTGAGCAGCGTTGGGAGACGCTGGTCTCCCAGTTCGCGGACATGGATTTGATTGACGCTGATAAAGTTACCGCTGACGCGGTGTTTACCACCGAGTTTCTTTCCGCTCCAGCCGCAACCAACTAAAGCGGGTTGGGCGGAGGGGAAATAGTCACATCGTCAGCACTTGGTGACAGGATCGAAAGCCGATTGCACAGGCCTGCCTGAGGGATTTCCAGCTGACTGGGAAACGATGACGCAGCACATGAGCTGGATCCGATTGTGTCGACTCCGGCAGCCGATTCCAGTGGTGGAGAGGTGATGTCATGACGCGCTCCCTGGTTGCTTTGTGGTGCACGCTTTTGGCAGCGGTCGCCACCATCTCCGTGTTGGCGCAATTCTGGGTTGTCCAGCGACGCGAGTCCGCCAGGCAACGGGTGCGCGAAATTCTGGCCTCGCAACTGAGCCCGGTGAATGAGTCCATTGGGCGCCTGGTCGAAGAGTACTCGCGAACGTTGCAGATTCGTTTGTCCGAACACGATCTGGGCGATGTCAATGCGTGTTATGAGTTGACTCGCTCGCCACTCGCCCAAGCGGTGGTGGTCGTCAATCGCGACGCTCAGCTGTGGTATCCGACCGATGTGACTCGCATGAGCACCGATCGCCGGACACTCGTAGAAGAAGCCCAGCAGCTGCTGAGAGAACAGGGGGATCCTCGACCGCAAAGCGGTAACCGACAGGCCGGAAACTTAATGCCAGGGGCCGATCTTGGTAGCTTGCGTTCGCGCAGCTACAGCGGCTCGCAAATTGCACAGAACCTCAAGTCCCAAAACCTGGAACAGTTCGCGGACAGTTTACCGACGAGGGTAGCTCAACAAGACGCTGACGCCCTCGACGCATCCGGCCAGTTCGATGCCGGTGATCGCCAGACAAGTCAAGTGGCATTGCCTAGTGCGGATCCAGCGAAACCACAGCTGGCAGACAAGGCTCAATTACCGAGTAGCGACATCGAGGCATCCGGAGGTGGGGCTGGTCGCCTGCCGTCGGATGGGGAAGAGCAGGAAGATGCGTCGGAGCCGGAGCAATTTGGCTGGATTACCTGGTATCACCGGCGAGGAATGGTCCTGGGGTTTTGGTGGCACCAATCCGATCAGTGGCGCGGCATGGTCGTGTTACCTCGCGCGCGATGGATGGCGGACATCGTGGCCGCGATGCCAACGTTGCCTCGGAACAAGCAGCTGTTTACCAAATCGGCCAGTCCGTCCCTGCTCAGCGGTTCGGTCAGGCAATTGGTCGACGTCGAAGGCAATGTAATTTACCAATGGGGGGATGTGGCGGATCAAGACTGGGACGCTTTGACACGGGCGGCGCCAGCGGCAGAGTTGCCGGTCACCAATCCGTTTGATGGTTGGCGGCTGCGGGTATATGCCACTGCGGCGCTCGAGGAACAGCTGGCCGGAGATGACCTGGTCACGCCCATCTGGCTGGCCGTCGGTGCCGTCGCCCTGGCTCTGGTGCTGGGCGGTGCCCTGGTCACCGCTAATTTGAACCGGCAGTTTCGTCTGGCTGCCAGCCGTGTGTCGTTCGTAAATCAAGTGTCACACGAACTGCGTACGCCGCTGACTAACATTTGCATGTATGCGGATTTGCTGGCCGAAGACCTGCGGCGCGATACGGATCCGGCAGATGAGGCAACTCGTTCACTGGGCCGCGTTGGCGTTATTCAAAACGAGAGCCGACGCTTGAACCGCTTGATCAGCAATGTGTTGGAGTTTGCGCGCGCCGGTACCAAACCGAAGCGATTGCGTCGGGCGCACTGCGTGTTGGATGAGTTGATTCGCGAGGTGTTGGCCACGTTCCAACCTCGACTGGATGAACTGCATTTCGAGGTGGTAGTCGATTTGCAGACGCCTCACCAACGCAGCTTCGATCCGGACGTTGTCGAGCAGATTGTGGTCAACCTGATCAGTAACGCCGAAAAGTACGCGGCGGCCGGGCGTTATCTCGAAATTTCGACGCGCGGCCATCGGGATCGGGTGGAGGTATTTGTCAAAGATGCCGGTCCTGGTGTTCCTCAACGGCTGGCCGACAGGATTTTTTCACCATTTGAGCGGGTCAGCAATCGCTTGGAGGATCCTGCGGGTACGGGAATTGGCTTGACCATCGCTCGCGAGCTGGCTCGCAAGCACGGTGGCGATTGCGAATTGCTAGACGTTCCCCATGGTGCGGCCTTCCGTTGTACCTTGGATGCTCCGCTAAGTTCCGATCGCATTGAACAAACGACGGAAGAAGATGGTTCACCAAAATGACCACGTAATTGGCTGGCGCGCCAACGGCGAAGGATGAATTGCTTATGCACATGACGGTTTTGGTCGCTGAAGACGATCCTATGACTCGGCAAGGGTTGTCGGAGGTCTTGCAAGACGAAGGTTTAACACCCATCGGGGCCGCGGACGGCCTACAAGCCTGGGACCTCTATCAGCAACATTCTCCGGATTTTGTTTGTCTGGACGTGATGATGCCCGGTCTTAGCGGTTACGAGCTGTGCCGCAAAATTCGCCAGACGGATGCACACGTACCGGTGGTGTTTATTACGGCCAAAGGCGAGGAAGTCGACAAAGTTGTGGGGTTGGAGATCGGTGGCGATGACTACATCGTGAAACCCTTTGGCGTCAAAGAGGTCGTGGCCCGGATTCGCGCGGTAGCCCGTCGCTGTCTCAAACAGTACTCGGCACCCGACGATGAAGGCGTGCCCAACGTAGCGTTTGAAATGGACGATTTGGTGGTTCATCCGACGCAGCTGCGGGCTTGCCGAGCCGACCAAGTGATTGACCTGAGTCTGCGCGAAGTCAAGATCCTGGCGCTGTTGTTTCGCAAGGCGGGAATGGTCGTGGATCGCAACAAGTTGATGAACTTCGCCTGGAAACAGGAGTATTTTCCTAGCAGCCGTACGTTGGACCAACATATTTCTCAACTACGAAAACGCATCGAAGTGGACCCCAAACACCCGCGGTTGATACAGACCGTGCATGGTGTCGGCTACCGCTATCAACCTTGATTCGTGTCCGGTGGTTCCCGCGGAAATTTTCGGCAACCTAGGTCGGATTCGGGAATACTTTTCTGTCGGCCGGCGTCTTGTCTCGTGAAGTCAGGTTTTCCTCGAACAAAGCTCGTGCATTGCGACCTTTTGCAAAGCAATGGCGCCGGCCACGTCTAGACGGAAAGCCTGAAGTCGCATGCGCTAGCATCGGGCAGAGCGAGACCGTGAAGACGAGCTGGCGGCTTAGTAGACAGTGGTTAAGTGAATGCCGTCTACACACTAAGAACCTATCTGAAGATCTCGCAAAGGGCAGGAACGTCTGCCTTACAGTGAGCCTTTCATCAAAGGAAACGCAAATGTTCGACGTTTGTCAAATCAACAGGTCTGCCGGTTCGTCAGTTGCTGTAGTGCTAACCAGTTGTTCGAAGCGGCTAAGCCGCTGTTTCTTCTGGCTGACGATTGTTGCAGGAGGCATGTTGCTTGGCTGCGGAAGGACCGCGCCGGACTCGGAGGCCATTGCCGGCCGCGCGGTCGAATCGTCATCAGCGCCCATGGGGATGGTTGGCGAACACGACCAATTCAATACGGAGACGTATGATGCCATCGTCGAAAACGACTTTGTGGATGCCCTCACTCAACCTCAGTCTACATTTGCCATCGATGTCGATACGGCCTCCTACGCGAATGTGCGAAGGATGATCTCCGACGGCAAACTGCCACCTGCCGGCGCAGTTCGGCTAGAAGAAATGATCAACTATTTCAGCTACGACTATCCCGAACCGGATGGCGAACACCCCTTCTCCGTAGATACCGAGTTGGCCGAGTGTCCGTGGCATGCGGAACATCAACTGCTGCGCATTGGATTGCGAGGGCGGTCGATTCAGTTTGAAAACCAGCCGGCGAGCAACTTGGTATTCTTGCTGGACGTATCCGGTTCGATGATGGACGCCAATAAATTGCCCCTGGTCAAATCGGCGATGTCGATGTTGGTCGAGGAGATGCAGCCCGACGACCGGATTGCGATCGCCGTCTATGCAGGTGCGGCCGGGCTAGTTTTGGATTCCACTCCGGCCGCCCAAGGTGCTGAGATTCTGGCGGCTATCGAACAGTTGCAAGCATCTGGATCCACCAATGGTGCCGAGGGCATCCACCTGGCTTACGATGTCGTTCGGCAGAATTTCATCGAGGGTGGCGTCAACCGAGTGATTTTGTGCACTGATGGCGACTTCAATGTCGGGACGACTAGCCAGAGTGAACTCGTCGATTTGATAACGGCACAGGCTAAGACAAACATTTTCCTGACGGTGCTCGGTTTCGGCCGAGGCAATCTCAAAGATTCGACCATGGAGAAACTGGCCGACCACGGTAACGGCAACTACGCCTACATCGACTCCAACCTCGAGGCCCGCAAAGTGCTGGTTGAGCAAATCGGGGCTACGCTGGTGACGATTGCCAAGGATGTCAAGATTCAAGTGGATTTCAACCCGCAGCATGTTCAAGGCTACCGGCTATTGGGCTACGAGAATCGACTCTTGGCCAACCAGGATTTCAGGGATGACAGCAAAGACGCGGGTGAAGTCGGTGCGGGGCATCGTGTAACGGCCTTCTATGAGCTGGTGCCCGCCGGTGTAGGTCCGAGCGTCGAGTCGCGCGCTTCGGAGTTTGTCCGTCCGCAAGTG
>JANQOL010000447.1 GCA_028289675.1 Pirellulaceae bacterium | reverse complement strand
CCGGAAAGATCGTCTGGAAGAAGCGGTTGGGCGGTAAGTTTAGCGCATCGTTGGTCGCCAGCGACGACTACCTGATTGCCTTCGACCATGACGGTAAAGGGTACGTGTTCAGCTTGGCTGATGAACCCGAGTTAGTTTCCGAGAACGAGTTAGACGCCGGCTGCAATGCGTCGCCCGCCGTCATCGGCAACAGTTTGATCGTCCGCACGAAGACGCACTTGTATCGATTGTCCACCTCCGCCAACTAGATCTTGCTCCTAAAACGAGCGGCGAAGTGTGCGTGTAAGCTGGAGTGCAGGCTCTGCCGCTGCCCGTGCGGTTCGGTACTCGGACGGCTGAAGCTGGACTCCAACAAGCGGCTAAAAGCCAGTGTCAAAAGTCACGAAACGGCCCGCGAGGTTCGGCAGCATCCATCTCGTCGAGCCATCTTTGGAAAGCATCCTTCATCGTCTTGAACTGGTCAGCGTGCGACCGCGAGAGATCGTTTTTCTCGCCAACGTCTTTCGCTAGATCGAACAGATACTCTTTGCCGCCCATTTTGACGTATTTCCAGTTGCCGATGCGCGCTCCCAACGATTCCTTGCCCTTCCAGAACATTTCCTGACGCGGCGATTCGGATTTGCCCTGAAGAACGGGCAACATGTCAAATCCATCCAACTTTGTTTCTGCAGGCACGGAAAATCCGCAGGCCGATGCCAGCGTCGGCAGCAGTTCCAGACTCGTCAGGAACTCATCGGTCACCGTGCCCGCCGGTATTACGTCCGGCCAGCGGATCAGACAGGGCACTCGAATACCACCTTCCCACGTTTCACCCTTGTGACCGCGCAGCGGACCATTGTCGGCTCCTCCCGAACCTCCATTGTCGGAGAAGAAAATGACAATCGTGTTCTGCGTAAGATGGTGCTCGTCGAGAAAATCAAGCACCGAGCCAATCGATTTATCCGTCGCGGTCACGCAACCCCGATACTCCTGGAGGCGTGCCGCCCGCGTCTTACGTTTGCCCTCGCCAGCGTACGGCGATGTCGGCGAGTACTTCGTGATTGCCCCTGGCTGGAAACGCGGCCCGTCCAGCGGATAAAGATCACGATACTCCGGCGGCGCTTGGGTACCGGACCGAATGTGTGGCTGGAGCCCCGACGCTCCGTGAGGGGCGTTGAACGGCAGATACAAAAAGAACGGGCGCTGATGATTCTCGTTCAGGAACCGCAGCGCCTCGCGTTCGAACAACCACGTGCAGTATGTACCTTTGTCTTCCTCGGTCAGCCGGTTGTTGCGATACATCGACGGTACGCCGTATCGCTCGTGAGTGTAGAAGTCGATGCCCGTGTTGACGAGCCCGTAAAAGTCGTCGAAGCCTTTTTGCAGCGGAAGAAACCGCCTCAACGACCCCAGATCCCACTTGCCAAAGATCCCGGACGTGTAACCAACCTGCTTCAGATAAGCCGGCAACACAACCTCGCGCGTATCCATGCCGCCGATGCGTTCGAATGTGACCTCGTATTCGGCGGGTTTGTATTTGTAGCCGTAGTCGGGAGCCTCGTTGCGAATCATGTCATACACACCGTTCCGCTGCGGATACCTGCCCGTCAAAAAAGCAGCCCGCGACGGTGTGCATGCCGGCCAGGCGACATAGAACGAAGAAAGCCGCACACCCTCCCCTGCGAGTCGATCGAGATTGGGCGTCTGCAATTCCGGTTGGAGGATCCCCAGATCGTTGTAGCCCTGATCGTCGGACACGATCAGAACCACGTTTGGCTGAGCCACCGCGTTCGTTGCGACAGACCAGAGCAGCAGGATGGCGACAAGCGAGTAGTGTGTTTTCGATTTCATCAAAGCAATTCCGAGTTGAGCGAAGCGCGGCAACATGTTGGTCGCATCGCCGGGAAACTGATCACTGGGGGACGAGTGATCCTCCGTGCGTCCATCGCCAGCAGCGTCGATCATACGTCAGTTGATTGTAACGAAGCGCACCAATGGACGCGTTTCGAAGTGCCAAATGCGTCGGCCAGATAAGCTCACGAACCCGACGACTCACGCAGCGGCCGGGCACAGTGGCAACTTAGCGCTGATCGCTTGCCGTTGACTGCTTACTGGGCGGGCGTACCTTGACCTTGAATCAGCACGTGCAATTGATCCACGGGCAAATTCTCAAAGCGTTCGGCTGGAGCATCCAGCCAACGAACATCCACCGTGACCGACCCGGTTTCATCTCCGAGCCCAAAGCACAGGCGGCGGCCACTGTGGCTCTGGTAGCCACTGCCGCTGTAAACTTCCTGGACCAGGTGAAAGTCACCTGCCACGACGGTTACCGCCGCCCCCAAGCCATCCCGGGTTGCCGACGTACCGTGCAGCTCCAGTTGCAACCAATGATGATTGGCCTGCGTTCGATTTTCGAGCAGTCGAGGCGATGCATTGGAATTTAGGACGACGACGTCGATATCTCCGTCGTTGTCCAAATCAGTTTGAACCGTGCCGCGGCTAACCGCGATGGAATCCAGGCCGGGACCCGCCTGGTCAGTCACATTGGTGAAACTGCCTTGGCCGTCGTTTTCAAAGACAAAGTTTCTGGCCGCGTACGTCTGAGTGTCGTCCGTTTGGCTAACGTTGTCCATCAGGTGGCCGCTCGCCATAAACGCGTCGAGGTCGCCATCCAGATCGAAGTCACATAAGCCAACACCCCAAGTTACGTCGGGTACCGTGTGTCGCAGTTCGCCGGCTTTCACCGTCAGATCTTCGAAGTAGCCGGCTCCTGAATTCCGATACAACACAGCCGCTTCTTCCTGGTAGCTGGTCACCAGCAAGTCCACATGACCATCCAGATCCACGTCACCACCTGCGACCCCCATACTGCCTTGAGGAACGCCGGCAAAGTCGAAGGCAGCTCCCGATAGCAAGCCAATCTCGGCAAAATTTCCCGAGCCATCGTTCTCCAGCAAGAAGTTCGCCATAACATCGTTGCAGACAAAGATGTCGCTGTCTCCGTCTTTGTCAAAGTCCGTGACCAAACAGCCCATCCCGGTGCCCGCGACATCGCTCAGGCCGCTGCTCTGAGAAATGTCTTTGAAGTTGCCATCGCCTTGGCCGTGAAACAGACGGTCGGCAACGGGTGCGAAGTCCTGGGGACTGGGGTAGATCGAATGTCCGCGGAACTGCCGAGTCACCGGACTTTCGAAGCTGAAGTCGACGTAGTTGGCGACAAACAGATCCACAACTCCGTCGGCATCGATGTCGAGAAAGCTGACGCCAGCCCCCACACGCTCGGCACACTTCAGCTTGTCGTTATCCGGACTCACTGCAAACGTGCCGTCACCTTGGTTCAAGTACAGCACATTGGGACCAAAGTTGTTGACAAACAGATCTTGGTCACCATCGCCGTCTACGTCGGCTGCCGCCACTCCCAACCCATGCCCGTCGTCGCCCACTCCTGCTTGCGACGTTACATCCTGGAAACGAAATCCACCCAGATTTTTGTACAACCGATTGGTGGGCGTGGGGTTGTGATGGGAACCGGGAAGCGCTCCGCCGTTCAGAAAGTAGAGATCCGTCAAACCATCCCCGTCAAAGTCCAAGGCCGCCACCCCGGCACTAATGTACTCGACGATGTATCGAGCTCCGCTGCCGCCGTCGACGTGTTGAAAGTCGATCCCCGAATCCGCTGTCTGGTCAACAAAATGCATCGCGGACTGAGCGCGCACACGATCCGTGGAGATTAGGAGAAACCATCCCGCCAGGGTCAAAGAGAGCAAGCGACACACGTACATAGGTGGCTATTTGGGTGGAGGTTGCCATTGATTGCGAAGCTGAATCAACTGAGCGTTTTCTGGTTCCAACTGCAGCGCTTCGTCGATCGAGCGCACGGCGGCCGCCAGATCACCGGCTGCGGCATGGGCTTGAGCCAGCATGGCGAACCCAGTGGCATCTGGTTGCAATTTCATCCCTTCGGCAAAGCACTCGACGGCCCGTGCGGGTTGGCCCATCCGCATCCGCATCATGCCGTGGTTCATGTGATGCCGGACATTGTCCGGCTCAATGCGTACCAGTTCCGCACACACCTCGGCCGCTGGTTCGGCCTGCATGAGCCCCATGTAAACGGACGCCAACTGAACTCGTGTGGACACGTTTTGGGGATCCAACACCGCCGCCCGTTTGAACAGCCGTTCGGCGCTGTCGACGTCTTTCATGGCCAGGTAAATCCGTCCAGCCTGCTCGAATTTGGCCGCGACCTCACGTGAGTGCCGCTGTAAATCATCCTGTTGCTGTCGCTCAGTGCGCCGTTCTTCTCGCGTTTGCTGTTGCCAATTCGCTAGTATCTGTTGCACGGCCCGCGCCTGTTCGAGACGTTGCTCACGGGCCAAGCACAGCGCCAGACCGTAGAGAGCTTGGTCCTGGCCGTTTGCAAACTGTTGCTGTGCCAACTGATCCAGATCCAGTTCGTCGGCAGTTTTGTAACCAAGGGCTTGCGCGAACGCGTCCAACGCAAGTCGATAGTTTCCTTCGGCAACCCACGCCTGCCCCAAGCGAATCCAGGTTGAATTCAACTGTGGCTGTCGACTGGCAAAAGACTGGAGTAGTTCGGCCGCCGCCTCGGTATGTCCCAGCTGCGTTAACGCTCCCGCAGCGTGATAGACGGCGTCGGTGTAGTCGGGCATCAACTCGGCGGCACGCTGATGATGGAGTACCGCCTTCTCGAAATCGCCTTGCTTGCCTGCAACTTGTCCCAGTCCATGCTGCGCGTAAGCGTAGTTGGGCTGTTTGGCCAAGACGGTTTCCCAGACTTTGCCCGCGGCCTGATGGCGGCCGCTGAGCCAATACAAACGCGCCTGAACTTCGTAGGCGTCTGGAATCTCGGGAAAGTTCTCGACCAATCTTTGGCCTTCTTCTTCCGCCTGGGCAAACAAGTCGTCCACACTACTTGGCCGAGTAGTCGACGGCCGAACAGCGTCGTCCTCGAGGAGCTTGGTTCGATTGGGTGGCGGCGCAGCAACGTCACTTGCGGGCGTCTCGCCAGGCAAGACCGGCGGAGCACGTGGTACTGAAGACGGTGGCGACGAGTTCGAAACGGTCGCCGCCGCCTGTTGTGCTTCGGGAGCCCGCTCCGGCACGGCGTCCTGCCCATCATCTTCCGGGGCAGCATCTTGAGGAACAGCATCATCCGAACCTTGGCTTACCAGTTCGGAAGGTTCCCGCTTAGCAGCTCCCCGTTTCGTGATGGCCGACGCACTGGAATTTGGCGATGGCTGGCAGGCTACCAAGGTGGTCAACAGGCTACTGAACACCGCAAATCGCCCTAGGCGAGCGGCGCGGGCCGGGCGGCAGGCATCGTCATCAGGTTGTTGGCACATGCACATCGCTGGCAACGAAATGGATCAGCACAGAAGTTCCCCGGTGGCCGGCAATCTAACGGACTCGTTAGACCGCGTCAATTTTCTGTCGGCGCGGTCGGCAAGCAAAAGCCAAGGCACACTTGCCTGCGAGTTGCTGGCTTGATTTGGCCGCGCCAATATTACAGGATAGTCATAAATTACGGAGTAGTTAACATGCGACAGCAGGTCGGCGAGCAGACCAAAGAGGTTTTCTGGCTCACCGCCATCGTTCTCAGCGGTGGTTGGTTGACCATTGCATGCGGCTGCAATTCCACTTCCTCATCCTCACCAACGGCCGCCAACCAACAGTCCTTTGCTGCTGGGGCCTCGGACCTCGGAGTGACCAATCCGACCAGTACGGCCGAGCCAGATGGATCTGCGTCGGGGGACGCCAAAGACGTCGCCAGTCCGCCCTCGATCGCTGCGGGCTCTGCCGCCGTTGCCGCGTCGGAGGAGAACTCTGGGCAGGGTGAAACACGGGAGCCTGCTCGAGACCCACAGATTCAGCGTACGCTGAAAATTGGGCGAGACACTGTCGAGCAATTGGTGCGGGATCTACCGGGCAATCCCAACGCGTCGGAACTGCTAGCCAGATTCGAATTTCGATTCGGTTCTCCCGAGCGTGCGGCTCAGTTGTGGCAGGAGGTGCGGCAGGCCCATCCACAATACACGTACGCCCTGGCTGGT
>JANQOL010000428.1 GCA_028289675.1 Pirellulaceae bacterium | reverse complement strand
AGCTGGCCACTCTCGGAAGGCACGTAGAACGCGCTGTAGATGTAGCTGGCTACGGCGATTGAAGTGGCCGCTGTCATGCCTATATAGGTTCCGATGCGTCCCAGTTCGAACCATTCCAGTTGGTCCACAAAAACGAACGCGCCCAGGCTCACGAAAAAAATGAACATGGGCAAAAAGATGCTACCGCTGCCCGTCGCAACCAGCATGGCCGTCAACCAGGCGATGATCGCGAAGTGGAGCGTCAAGGAGCGTCGCAGCTGTTTGACTTTGGTCAGGTCCATTGGATGTATGGCTCCAGATCACCTTGAGACACGTCGAGCCATCGGATGTGGACCTTGTTCAAAGCTCGCTCAGCCAGCCCGCCGGAGAGACCGGCAACCAGGTCTTCTCGGCGATCTTCTCGAGTGCTAATCACGACTAAGTGAGGATGATTGAGCAAGGGGACACTCAGCCCTTGGAATGCGGCCGCTAGATCTGGGGCGGCGCTGGTTTCCGCGATGGCCAATTCGTCCAGCAAGTTATTGACCAGTACCGTGCTTTGCACAGCTTCAAACGAGCTGGTTTCGCGACCGGCGACGCCAACCGATAACTTGTCGTGCCCGCGAATAACCGTCGTGCGGGCCACACTGGCCAGGAATGAAATCGCGGTCTCGGCGCATTCTCGCTTTTCCGCTTGGCGATCGTCATACAAATCCAACAGCACGCAACTTTGGCGCTGTTGGCAATGCTCGAATTGCCGTACGGACAACTCACCTAGGCGAGCTGTCGTCCGCCAATGGATCCAACGGCGTGAGTCTCCGGACTCCCAAGGACGCAGGCCATAAAACTCGCCCTGATGCGCCCCCGAGTTGGCGGAAGCTTTGGCCTGCCCCACGCGGTCTTGATTGAACAATTCTGAGATCGCGGGTGTGATTTTGCCTTGACGTGGATGAACCACGATTTCCTGGGCGTTGTCCACCGTCCGCCAGCCGCGTCCCAACCCCAACGGGAATCGTGTCGACAACGTACTGGGACCGATCCGGTATCGACCGCGCTCGTGGAATTCCAACCGGTAACGACTATCGGTGGATCCAAGCGGTCGGATGGCATCCACCAGACTGGTACCGCGCTCGGACAGTCGGCGCGGGTAGGGCATGAGGCGACGAATCGGATCCTCGACCAGCACCAGCCAAGCGCTGAGCCAGCGCTTGGGATTGCTAATGACCACATCCACGTCGCTGGGTTGCCCTACAGTGGCCGTGCGGGACAAGCCGCGAGCGACTTGCAATCCAACTAGGGTGCTGGTGTTGAATCGCCACTGTAGCAGCAGCAAACCGATCATCGTGCCCGCCAATAAGATCAGCAGGTTGATGTCACGAATGACCGCTCCGATAAAAATGAAGATCAGGATGCCGATGAAGTGCACGCCTTCGCGGGTCAGTCGAAAACGCACTTGTGAGAGCAGCCGCGCGCGGTCGCGGCGTCGCTTCGCCAACCAACGTCGCCACAGCAGTACCAACACGTTGGAACTGGCCGGAGATTTCGAATCGCCATTGGCGAGACTGTCGGCGGTGGCCATCGTTCGCTCTAACCCAATTCAGCTTTGTTAAAATCACGGAAGACTGTGCGGCCGAGTCTAGGTGGGCACTTTTAGCTCATTGAGCAATTCTTGCACCAGATTCTCAGACGCCGATCGGTCGGCTCCGGGCAGGGTGCCACGGGGGACAATCCGGTGAGCTAGAACTGGCAAGGCCAAGCGTTTGATGTCATCCGGAATGACATGGTCACGATTCTCCACCACGGCCAAAGCCTGAGCAGCGCGGTAGTAAGCCAGCGCGCCGCGGGTACTGACACCAATCTGCACCGCCTCACTGTCCCGAGTAGCGTGAACCATGTCTAGCAAGTAGCTCACCAAGGATTCATCCATCCGTACATTGCGCACGGCGGATTGAATCTCGCGAATACGATCCAGCGACAGAACCGGCTGCAATTGGTCGACTGGTTCTCCGATCCGGTGTGAATTCAGCAACTCGTGCTCGTATTCGCGGGGTGGATAGCCAACGGTAATTCGCAGTAAGAATCGGTCCAGTTGGCTCTCCGGCAGCAGGTAGGTCCCTTCGAACTCGAATGGATTTTGTGTGGCGATGACCAGTAACGGATCGGGCAAGGGGTGCGTGTCACCATCGACGCTGACTTGGCCCTCTCCCATGGCTTCCAGCAACGCGCTCTGGGTTCTGGGTGGCGCTCGGTTGATTTCGTCTGCCAGGACCACGTTGGCAAACACGGGTCCGGGGCTGAATGAGAAACTACCGCTCGAAGAATTGTAGATGCTGCTACCGGTGATATCGCTGGGGAGAAGATCAGGCGTAAACTGCAACCTAGTGAAACGGCCATCAATGCTGCGCGCGAGCGCCTTGGCGATTAGTGTCTTACCAACTCCAGGCACGTCCTCCAACAAAATGTGTTCGCCAGCTAACAGAGCAGCTACTACGAGTTTGACGACATCCGGCTTGCCCAACACCGCTTGTTCTATGTTGCCACGCAGGCGGACCAATTCCTCGTAGTTCAGTGCCTCTGCCATATCGATGGGTCGTCTTCGTTGCTGAGTGAGTGAAGTTTCAAACGGGCTTTGAAATCCGCCACTTTTGAAACATGAATCCAAGTTGTCGAAGTGCAGGACGAATAGCGTCGAACAGATACCGCCATCGTCGCCAAAGATGAGCGTCGTCCATTTGATCGAAGGTCCGGGGCGGTGTCCGTAACTCCACTTACGCGACCTCGGCTGCCACGGTTCAATCTGGTTCGTTTATACACTCTAATGGAACGTCACGATACATGCGGTAGCCCAGCGATATGCATGAGCTCGCTAGTTGCAGTTGGTGACACCTATCTCCCCTTTTGAAGCGCGAGGTCAAACCATGGATGCTGTTTCTCAGTCGGAGGTTGGGTCTGGGAAATCACTGGGTTGGTTGGGGAAAACCGGGCTGGTGCTGTGTGTCGTCTGGTTGGTCGCGATAGGCCTGGTTCGCTGGGCTGCTCCGGATCTTGATTTCGCGTTGGCCAACATTCTGACGGTGGGGCTGGCACTGCTGACCTGGCTGTCGATGTGTGTCGTCTTGACTCGTTCCGCGTTGCCTCGACTGGTCTGGCGACTGTGGTTCGCGGCCCCATTTGTGCTGTTTGGAGTCGGTTGGGCTTGCCTGGAATTGGAGCGAGTGGATGGTGAGTTGCGCCCCCAATTTAGATTGCGATGGCGGGCGCAAGAAGCACTGCCGACTGCCACCACGAATGTGGCGCCGAGCGGGCTGAGCACGGCTGAGAGCCCCACCGATTTTCCTCAGTTCTTGGGGCCGCTTCGCGACGGTCGTTTGCCGAACGTGATGGTGGAAGAAGATTGGACGCAGCATCCACCTGAGATTCGCTGGAAGCAAACGATTGGCGACGGTTGGTCCGGCTTCGCCGTACAAGGTGATTTGGCCATCACCATGGAACAGCGAGACGAACAGGAGTGGATCACCGCGTACTCCATCGACGATGGGGCTTTGCAGTGGTACCACGCCATCGATGGCAAACATACCGATGCCCTGGGTGGAACGGGACCCAGGAGCACTCCCGCGATACATGACAATCACGTCTACGCGTGCTCGGCAGTCAGCCAGTTGGTGTGCTTGGAGCTGGAGTCCGGCAATTTGATTTGGTCGTACGACCTGCTGGAAGCCGCTGAGGCCACTCAGGAAGAGTTCGAAGCGGCGGTGACCTGGGGGCGGTCCGGGTCGCCGTTGATCGTCGACGGTCGCGTGGTGATGCCCTTAGGTGGCGCGGCGGGTTCCGCGCAAACTCTGTTGGCCTTGGATGCGAACACCGGTCAGCAGTTGTGGCGCTCGGGCGACGACCAAATCAGCTACTCATCGCCGATGCTGGTGGAGCTCGGTGGCATACCCCAGATATTGTTGATCTCCGAGAAGAAGCTAGCTGCCTACGCACCCGACTCGGGTGCCGAGCTGTGGTCAACACCTTGGCCCAGCAATAGCAACGGCGACGCATCCGTATCGCAGCCGGTGGTTTTGGAAGGTCAGCGGTTGTTGTTGTCTAAGGGGTACGGTCAAGGCGCCCAGGTAATCGAAGTTGTTCAGGAAGCGGACCAGTGGTCGGTGAATACCGTCTGGACCAGTTCCCGAGTGCTGAAAACCAAGTTCACGTCGTGTGTTGTTCGCGAGGGATACGCCTATGGTCTAAGCGACGGCATCTTGGAGTGCGTTGATTTGTCGACCGGCAAGCGGGCTTGGAAAAAGGGGCGATACCGCCAGGGCCAACTGCTGCTGGTGGGCAAGCACCTGTTGGTGTCGGCCGAAATTGGCACCATCGTACTTGTCGCTGCCGACCCGGCTGAGTTCCGAGAGTTGGCCACGTTACCGGTCATCGGCGATGTGACGTGGAATACTCTGACACTGTCCGGAAACCGATTGTTGGTGCGCAACTCCGATGACGTAGCTTGCGTCCACTTGCCGCTGGTGGAGACTGAGGAAACCAGTGAGTCAACCGGCGACGGCGCGGAGCCCGAGGAGGCGCTATGAGTAATGAATCCGGTCCGGACGCCGAGTTGCTGGACATGCTGGTCGTAGCGCCGCATCCGGACGATGCCGAATTGGGCATGGGCGGCGCGATCGCCAAGATGATCGACTTGGGATGGCGTGTCGGTATTTTGGACCTCACTAGCGGTGAGCCAACGCCGCATGGTAGTCCCGAGTTGCGTCAGCAAGAAACACAGGCGGCCACCGAGGTATTGCAAGTCGGCTGGCGCGAGAATCTGGGCCTGACGAATCGAAGTCTGGAGCCCACGTTGGAGGCTCGAGCAGCCCTGGCGAACGTGTTCCGCCGCGTACGGCCTCGTTGGTTGTTTGCTCCCTACTGGGAAGACGCGCATCCCGATCACGTCGCGGCAACGCAATTGGTGGAGGCTGCCCGGTTTTGGTCCAAACTAACCAAGAGCCCGTTGGAGCACGAACCCTATCATCCGGAACGGATTTTTTATTACTACTGCGTGCACTTGAAGCATGTCGCGCAGCCGGCGT
The DNA here is from genome assembly GCA_028289675.1 of Pirellulaceae bacterium. Lineage (GTDB taxonomy): Bacteria > Planctomycetota > Planctomycetia > Pirellulales > Pirellulaceae > Aureliella. The sequence continues at coordinate 2,896 of JANQOL010000428.1, read as the reverse complement.
TCGTGTTGGACATCAGTCAGCAGTGGGAGCGCAAGGCCCAGTCTATAGCTTGCTATGAGAGCCAGTTCACGACCGGGCGGGAACACCTGGTGCCGTCATTTCACGAACGGGTGCGGGACGAGGCTGCCTACTGGGGCAAGATGATCGGTTCTGCTTTTGGTGAACCCTTCGCGTCACGCGAGCCGATGGCGCTGCAGGATTTCTCGCGATTGCTCTAACTGAGCAGTGCCGCTGTCGAGCCTTGGGGTACGACGCGCGAGCGAATTACCGGATTTGAGGAACGGTGGTGGCTGGTTGGGCAACACGCCCGGCACCTGGGCCAGCTGCGGCTGAAGGCTGAGGAGGAATGTATGGTTCTTCGATGACATTCCAGTCGGCTGGCAGTTTGGTCGGAATGAACGCTTGTCGAAACACGTTTTCCTTCACTGCATCCCAGAAACCGGCGGTGTCTTGCCGATCGGTAAACTCATACACTTGGCGATGCGGTTGATCGTTGCGCCAATTGGGTAGAAAAACGATCAGTGCTCTCGGCAGGATCTCCTGACGGTGCAGAACGACTTGGACACGCGAGTAATTTCCCGCGTCATCGGCCCGCTTGGGCCAGGCTTCCAGCCACACGCTGTCGTCACCGGCCGGTGGAGGCACGGAACGAATCCAATATCGTTGCTGGATGTCGCTGGCTTTGACGCCAAACAGAAATGGCAGTGGGCTAAGGTGGATTTGCTTGCCGCGCATTTGGGGTGGCAGTTGAATGCGGTTAGCCTTCTTTTCGTTGCGATCCAAAATGTGCACCCAGTCTCCATCGCAGACCCAGTACTCGCCAAAAGGTTGGCTGGAGTCCACTAGATATTCGGGAGTGCTACCCTTGGCGGAGATACTCTTCACTTGATCGACTTTGAACAGTCCCTTGTCAGGATCCATAAATTTGAGTTCGCCCTGAGCGATGGACGAGTGAGCGGTTGGATGCACCCGAGGGTCAAAGTGCCAGCGAATAAATTTGCACTCGTAGCGTTTGACTTTTTCGGTGCGCGTTTCCCAGACTCGCAAAACTTCGTTGACGTACGCCTGATCCTGAGCTGATAGCGGTGGAAAGGGTTGTTGTGGCACCCGTGCCACCCCCTGCTGAACCGCCTGCGCCGGATTCATGATTGGCACTCGCCCAGCCTGAGCTGCACCTGCCGGTGAGCCATTGGCAGCGCCGGCTGCCGGTGTCTGTCCAGGTTGTGCTGTGGAACGCATTTGTCCAGCTTGCTGAGCGAAGGCAAATGACGATACGCTGGTCATTAGCAGCAGAAGTAGAGTTCGCGTGGCTTGTGAGCTATTCATCAGCATCTTCCATGACGCAGGTAGAGGTAGGTTGGACGTTACCAAAGGTCCACTCGTAACCGTCATCCTTGGGTCACCAGTGTCCTATCGAGCCCGCCGGTCAAACGATGGTCTGTGGGCATCGAGGTCTGTGCCGCGGATGGTAGCAACTGCCCGTGACTGTCCCTAGAGCATTTTGTCCTTAATGAGTGCAGTGTTTTTGATGCAGTCAAGAATCAGCTTGGGGACGCTGGGGCCATCATCGCAGATGGCCGGCACGCAGGAGCGCCTTGGTACGCTAGCATTGAAGCGGAGGGGGCGGATCAAATCGCGAAGGCCAGCGTTGGGAGCTAGCGCACGTAAAGAAACTCGGGTTGCATCAAAACTGCCCACAGAAAATCTTCAACGGCTTGCGGTGACGCGATGGTCGACTGGCCCGGATTGCTTAGCGCCTGGAGGAGAATCTGTTCTTCGTCCGCACTTGGGTTCCGTGACACTGCGTGCCGATAGACGACTTGGATCAGGTCTTGCGACGATTCGCGATACCTTTCGTACAGAAGCGCCGCTCCGGCGGTCAGAGGCTCGGCCAAGCTAGCGTTATTGGACAAGTCGATTGCGGCTAGGGTTGTCAACTCGTTGGGCCGGCTGGCGACAATTTGTTCGCGACCGGGGCGGCCCAAAGAACGCATCAAGGCGCCATTGCGCATCAGTGCGGCTCGGATCATCGGTAATTCACCCTGACTGGCCACCGCTAGATCACGCCGAGCCTGCGGTTCAATCGTCGTGCGCCATGCATCCAAGGGCTCGAGGATTGTGGCCGGACTCCATTGCTTGGGCAATCTGCCTAGTCTTCCTTCGCGTCCCTTGGGGGATCCCACTGCCGTCTGCCACTGGGCGTCCGAGACCACGCCTTCCTGGCTGCCGTCTTCCAATTCGTACAGCAGCTCGAAAAACAGTCCAGCTGGATTTGCCTCCGTGCCTGCATTGCGGCCGGCCACCACAATCTGATTCTTGCCGGGCTTCAACATCCCTCCGATCGAAACACCGCGCAAGCGAGTCCAGTCTTGGCTGCTGGTGACACTTCGATTGTTGATAAACAACTCGAATTCATTGTCACAGGTGACGACGGCGTACGCCGAGGTGACGGTCCCAGGAACCTCCAAATCTCGCTTGAACAACAGGCTTTCGCCCGCTGGTACACGGTGGAGGTTGGCAGTATCTTCCGGCGCCCGCCAAATCCACTGCCCATTGACGTTGGTCTGAGCGATTTGGTCTGGAGTGACCGAGCCTCTTAACACAGGGGCATCCATGTGATCTGGTGCGGCGGCTGTAATCTGCCACACGGCATCCAGAAACTGCTCGGCAGTCAAACGCCTGGGTTGAGGACCCCGGAAGACAAATCCAGCTTGTTCCACGGTGGATTCGATGGGCTGGGGTAAGGACACCATCTTGGCCTGATAAATCTCGGAGGTGGCAATGAACCTCAACAGTTGCTTGAGGTCGTAGTCATGATCAACCAGGTACTGGGCCAAGTAGTCTAGGAGTTGGGCATCCCACGGCTCGGTCTGCATGGCTTCGGCCGGGTGTACAA
>JANQOL010000419.1 GCA_028289675.1 Pirellulaceae bacterium | reverse complement strand
GCCGCGCCTGGTTTGTGACTTCGAAAACTTTGTAGCTGACTCGCACCGGCACTGCAGCGGGTTTCTATCCACTCACATCATGGCTTGCCGCGCATCGCGTGAGGAGTTGGCTCGAGCCGGATTGGATTTGAATGCTGAGCATATCAAGCTGACGTATACCGATAGCGGTCCCGGCATCCCCTTGGAATTCAAACGCGATGCCTTTCTGGAGTTCGAATCCACATCCGACGGGCTGGGGATCGGACTCAGCTTGGCCAACGAAACCGCGCAAGCCTTGAGCGGAACCCTGTACGAGAATGGACTATTGGGGGTTCGATTTCAATTCCTGATCCCCGCGGAGCAAGCCGTTGACGCATAGACCCTACTGTGTGCTGGTAGTGGATGATCATCATCCCACTCGTCAAATGCTGCAGGACGCTTTTGTGGAGGCGCGGGCCGACATTTCAGTGTCCGTCGCTGATTGCGAGGATCAGGCGATTGCGCAGCTGACGGAGCATAGCTTTGATGCCGTCGTGCTGGACAAAAGGATGGCCCGCACCACGTCTGGCCTGGAACTGGCCGCGTCGATCGGAATTGGCGGACGTGATATGCCCGCCGTCTATGTGATCTACACCGGTTTTCCGGATCATAATTTCCGCGAGTGTGTCGGCGCTATGCGGTCCGGCGCTTGGGACTACATCATCAAAGAAGCCACGGAAACCGTGCCTAGTGCGAATCGAGTCGTCGATTCGGTGACAAACCGGCTAGATGCACTGGCGATTCGCAATGAGTTGGAGCAAGTCCTTGCGAGTTGGTTGCCGAGACACCTGAGTGAGCTGGAGTCCAAGTACACCGGAAAGATCGTAGCACTATGGTTCGCCGGCAAGGATACGAGTCCGCAGGCCGATCTCGAACCGATTGGTGCAGCCGAGAATCCATTTGTACTAAATGAGCAATTGAGTACTTGGCGAAGCGAAACGTCTGAGCGAGAATTTGTGCTGCCGTTCTTTTTGGATCTGCGAAATTGATCCCTCGTCAGCAGCTAGTCGACTCAGCGTGAGGACCCTATGTGGGGAGTTACCAAAGGGAAGTTTTTGTTCGATGATCAGCACAACCCCAACGTTGTCGAGTTAGATGGACAACATGGCTTGCATTTCGGCTGGGATGAACGGCCTATCGTAGAAACCAAGCTGTTGGCCATCGGAGGTATGAGGGCGCAGGGCTATGAGAGAATACGCATGCTCGTCGATACCGGGTCGCCTCGCACGTTGATTCCTGAGCACCTGCTCAAGAACACCGCACTTGATTTGCCCAGTCTCTACCAACCTGCCCGCAAGTTAACCGGCCTCGGCGGTGCTTCGCAGGCCGTCAGCTGGTTCACTTTCTCCATCGGTTTTGAAGTCTCGGACACGACGCCCAGTTTTCGCACGTTCCCTCCGATTCCAGTAGCAATCTGTCCACTGGAACGGGACAAAGAATATGGCATTATCGGAACCGATTTGCTGCAGACCGTCCGAGTCATTTTCGGCGAAGACTTCTTGAGTTTTTGGGGTCTGTCGCATTAGTGCGCATCGCACGGCCACGACGGTTGCGGCATCAATGATGGTGGTTGTTTCCCATCGGCGACAACAGGCCCTTTCCAAAGGCCTCCCGAACCGATCGACTACAATTCTGTAAGTCACTCGGACTTTCTAGCCACCAAATCTGAATTATGTGTCACCGACCTGCCGCGCACTGCATCTGGTAAGTGTGGACTGGAATTTTGGCTATCCATCTTCGGCACGAATTTAGGTGATTAGTAATGCGGCGTTTAGCAGTTTTGTTGCTAACTTGGTCGAGCTCGATCTTCGGTTTCGGCTCGGAAGTTGGATCGAGCACGGCGATGGCCGCCGATGCCGATACGGTTCGCTACTGTGTGGTGACTTTGGTCGGCCCTGACGATCCCTACGCGGAAGCCGGCAAGCGATTGGCTGCGCTCCGCGATGCTCGGCAGTTGTCCGTCGATCGAAGTCGGTTAGGGCATCTGCGGATTCAGTTGCAAGAATTGCAACCCGAGTACGTCGCCTTTGTAGCTCGACCGGAGCAGATTGATCTCAATCTAGTTCATGTGCTACTGCAGCTGTCGACTCAACTGGACGAAGATCCGTTCGTCGACTTCAGCTATGGAATGATCACCGGACGCACGCCGGCGGCGGCCATCCGCTTGGCCGAGGCGGCGCGCCAGGCTGAACGACGACCGCGAACGCCCCAGTTTGCGGTTGCGGGCGTTGCGGGAGGTGACTACTTGAAGCGTTCGCGCACGCGTCAGTTTCCTCTGCAACTCAAGGGAATGGATCTGAGGGCCCAGTGGCACGAGGTAATTGAACCTTCGGTTAATGGTGGCCAGCGCGATACTCAATTCATTTCGGAGATGCTCGAGAACTTGGAGGGCCAGTCCATGATCGCTTTGGCTGGTCACGGCTTTCCGGATCGTATCGTGGGAGGCCCTAACTGGAGCGATCTCGCGGGACGCGACTACACTGGCGCGGTAGCGTTCAACATCGCTTGCTACACGGGTGTGACCAGTCATTGGTTTGAAAACAATTGGCAAACGGGCCACATCGATCGGCACTGTGTAAGCAACGACGAGAGCTTTGGCCTGCGCATGTTGGACACCGGCGTGGCCGCGTATGTAGCCTACGCGTGCCCGCGCCCGGCTGGCACGCAAATGTTTGCGGACATGATCGAGTTAGCGACTCAAGGGATTTCCGTGGGCGAGCAGCGTCGTCGGCAGGCCAACTCGGTGATCTTGACTCATCTTGGCCAAGGCTTTGCAGGCTTGGTGGCCGAGTCGGTTGCGGCTGGCGATCCGCTTAAGCCCGGTCGTTCGCCAGAAGAACTGGTGCGATCCATGTCAGCCGGCAGCGTGTTGTATGGAGATCCGGCCTTCCAGCCTTTCGAACAAGTTCCAGGCGCCTACTCACTTCAGTTGGTGACTCGGCGCGAGGGGCGAACCCTGAACGCCGATGTTCGCGGTACCGGCATGTGGATGTGGCACTGCAGCGACTCGCTCGAACAGACGAAGCTGAAAGTCGAGACCACACTCCCTCTCGGAGACGACGGTGCCAGCTCAATTGCCATGGATCGGTATCCGTTTGGCGATGCCAATCGACCACTTCGCCTCCATGCCGCCCTGGAACGCCACGCAGGCCAGAACTTCTTACATGTCAAAGCACTCTTTGAACGACCAGGACAGGCGACGATGATGTCGTTGTGGAATGGTTTTCAGGCCAGCTTTCGAGTCGAACTGGCGGCACCAGGCGACCGCGGACATCAGGTGTTGATGGTCGCTCAAGACCGGGACTAATACGTTTGGCAGAGAATTTCTTTCCATTCGTTTCCGGAACGCCACATGAAAAGTAAGACGATGAGTTATGCCGACCAGCCGGAGGAAGTCCTCTTGGAGCAGTGCATCGCCAAGGATCAATTGGCCTTCGAAGAAATCGTCAAGCGGTATCAGGTACTGGTATGTTCGTTGGCTTACAGCATCGTAGGCGATGTGGCGGCCAGCGAGGATATCGGCCAGGAAGCTCTGCTGACGGTGTGGCGAAGACTGCCAGAGCTCCGTCAGCGGAGCCAATTCAAGGCCTGGCTGGGCACGATCACGCGCAACCTGGCGCGTGCTAGCTTGCGATGCGCGGCGACCAATGGCACAGTGCGCTCAGCCACCAATCAGGAAGCCGACGGCGTAGCGAACAATGATGCCCCAATAGAGCAGGCTGTCATGCACCGAGAAGAATCTGAGTTGGTGTGGTCGACATTGCAAGGACTGCCCGAGCTGTATCGCGAGCCCCTAGTCCTGTACTATCGCCAAGATCAGTCGGTTAGTCAGGTGGCGACCCAGTTGAACTTGACACCCGACGCGGTCAAGCAACGGTTGTCGCGAGGTCGCGCGATGTTGCGGGATGCCGTTCTAGAATCTGTGGAGCAATCGCTGCGCAAGACGGCGCCCGCTGCAGCTTTCACCCTGTCCGTCATGACCGTCCTGACGGGGCTCACGTCGGCGGCCACAGCGGCCACGGTCGGTGGAGCGGGAGCAGCACTAACAGCCAAGACAAGTGCTGGCCTAACCGGTACGGTCACCGGTGCCAGCACGGGCAGCGGGCTGGGCGCGGCGGCCCCAGGTATGTTGGCTGCGGTAGGAGGCACGCTGACCGGATTGTTGGGCGGCCTTTTCGGGGCCTGGTGTTCTTGGGCCACCGCCGAATACGCTAGCCAACGTCAGTTGGTAATACGTCAAAGTCTGATCTATCTGGTCGGGATGCTCGTGTTCATCGTCCCATTTGCAGCGATGTGGCTGGGTTGGCAGCCCTATCGCCAATGGTCTGGAACCACGTATGGGATCGCACTGGTCAGCTGGCTGGCCTTGTTCTTCGTGCTGAATCATCTGTGGATCTTGGCCACGATTGTGTCCTACCGGCGTTTGACTCGTAGGGAACAAGTCCGTGCCACCGAGCGGTTATCCAGTTTCGCCCGCTTACAAGAATTTGCTTCGGGCTGGCAGGGGCGACGTTGGATCAGTCCGACGCAGCTATGGGGCTGGCCTCTAGTGCAAATCGCATTTTCCGATCCAACGTTTTCGGGAACACCGGTGGATCCGGTCACACGCGATCAGGGAATTGCGCGGGCTTGGATTGCCGTTGGTGAGCGAGCTTACGGTCGATTGTTGGCGATCGGGATTCAGGCTGTAGCTCCCATCGCGATTGGCAACTTCAGCGTGGGGTTCTTTTCGTGCGGCGTGTTGAGCTTGGGACTGGTTTCGACGGGTGTGTGCGCAGTTGGCTTGCTGGGCTACGCCGTCGTTGCTGTCGGCTTGTTAGCAACGGGAGGGTGCTTGGCGATCGGCGTCCATGCTGTGGCACCGTTGGCGGTTGCCGTGCACGCCGCGCAAGGAGCTTTGGCGATTTCCGGTGGGTATGCCCGCGGCCCGGTCGCGTTGGCGCCGCAGGCAAACACCGCCCCCGCCGCTACCTACTTGGATCAAGCGCCGACGATTCAACATGCCCAAGGACTGATCGACAGCCTGGTGGCGGCCAGTACGCATTCCGGCGGAGCTCCATGGCTGTCCGCCATTTTCGTTCCCCTGATAATTGTCGGCTGCTGCCGGCTCGCCTATCGACGACGTGTTGAGCGCTGAAATGCGTCGGGAACGAACTGTTCGCAGAACTCGAACGTGCGTAAATGGTTAGCGCCGTCGGCTCACAAGTATGGAGACCCAATCGTCGAAGTCACCATTTACGACACAGTGCCTAATGAGAATTTTCAGCTCCCGGATCGGAACCGGTTGCGGATTTGGGCTGTGCCCTGGATCGGGTGACCAGAGATTTAGCTGCGGCTAGACGGCCGCGAAGCGATCCCGAGTGGAACACACGCAGGAGCGACACTAACGATGCGTGGTCATTGGCTCGTTCGGGGTTCAGATGCGGCAGCCAACTCCCCTTTCGCGTACAGATCGTCTTCGGGCGCGTCATCGCCAATAAACCCTCTGCGCCGCGTGTAACTCCCCAGCCGCTCCATTGACGGCCGCCAAAGGCAACTCGCGGATCGGCTGTTGGTACGACGATGTCATTCAGGACGACGCAGCCAGCGTTGATCTTCTTGGCCCAGTGTTCGGCGTAGTTGGTAGGGCCAAACACGGAGGCGCCGAGGCTGTATGGACATTTGGCATCTGCGGCTAAAGCTCCGGACATGTCCGCGACGGAAATCAAGGAGACCACCGGGCAGGCCAAATCCGAACGGGCAAGTTCGCTGTCCGAACTGACGTTGCGAAGTACCAACGGTTGCATGCGTGGTACAGTTTCATTGGTGACAGCTTCCGTTTCGAAGGGCAGCTGACCGAACAGAACCTCCGCTCCGTCAGCGATCGCGGCGCGAGTCAGCTGGTTCAACTGGGCCAAGGCTGGTGCAGCTACCGCAAAGTCCTGGACTTCGTTCGCTGCCAGCGCAGTTTGCAGCTCC
>JANQOL010000418.1 GCA_028289675.1 Pirellulaceae bacterium | reverse complement strand
ATTTCCAAGGGAGTCCTGGGACTGACCAGCCGCATGGACATCTGCGGAGTGGCCCGCGAATGCCTGTCCAGATCGTCAGGCGACAAGCTGCATGCCATTCGGCTGTATATGCACGAGACTGGCAGTGATCTCGAGAAAGCCCGCAAGGTCATCGAGAGCAACATGGTCATGGGCTGGTAGCCCGCGTGCCCGGCTAGCTTGCTTTTGAGGCCTGGGCCGTGTCGCCCGGCGGATCGCACCAAGCCAACAGCTGTTCGTTGCCCACGCGATCACAGAAGTCCCCGAACGGCTCTTCTTCCTGGCGATGTAGCTTGAAGGCTTTGAATACCGGGACCAGCGTCGGGACAATGTCTTCAAAGGGTACCAGATCTTTGTAAATGCTCCCCAGACGTTTCCCCAACAATTGCCCGCCGAGGAAAACCGTGTACCGGCCCTTGGCCTTGCCGACCAATCCGATGTCCGCATTGTAAGGCCGGGCGCAACCGTTGGGGCAACCGGTCATCCGCACCGTAAAGGCTTCCTTGTCCATTCCCAATTTGGCCAGCTCCGGTTCAAACTGATCCATTAGCTCAGGAAGTACGCGCTCGCTTTCGGTCACGGCCAAGCCACAAGTTGGCAGTGCCACGCAAGCCATCGACCACTTGCGAACCGTGGAGACCTCTTCCGTCAGCGGCAGTCCGTTTTCCTTGATGATGGTCTCGAGACGGGATCGCGCGTCGGCCGCCAGGTTGGTAAACAGAATGCTTTGGTGGGCCGTCAAATGAATCCCCGGACTCAACTCCGTGCAGATTTGACGTATCGCCGTCTTCCACCGGCGGTCCTGATCATCGTAGAGCCGGCCATTCTCGACATTCCAGCCGTAGAAGTACTTGCCATCGCCCTGCTCAAACCACCCCATGTGGTCATCGAAGCCGTAAACGTCGTCTTCAGTGCAGTCCTGCAGAGCTTCGCCGTAGTATTCTTCGACACGCTCACGAAACCAATCGAGTCCGCGATCGGCGATCAGGTACTTCATGCGAGCCGTCTTCCGGTCCGCCCGATTCCCGTGATCTCGTTGCACCTTCACCACGGCCTCGGCGACACGGCACGCATTGTCGGGAGTCACAAACGCCATTCGCTTGGCCAGCGCGGGGAACGTCTTTTTCGCCGATGGAGTCGTACCCATGCCGCCACCCACCAGGACGTTGTAACCAATGATCTTGTCGTCCCTCACCACCGCCAAAAAGCCCAGGTCATTCGTGTAAATATCGACACAGTTGTCCCAGGGAAGCGCTACCGCGATCTTGAACTTGCGTGGTAAGTAAGTTGGGCCATAGATGGGCTCATCGTCGGGAGCTCCGCCGCCCACCAAACTCTTCTCGCCAGTCTCCTCATCGCAGAGCCATAACTCGTAGTAGGCGGATGTGCGGGGCGCCAGGTGATCTTTCAACGCATCGGTCAGACGCCGCATTTCACAATGAACATCGTCCTGAAACGGCGCGGGGCAGCACATGACGTTTCGATTCACGTCGCCGCAGGCGGCCAAGGTACTCAGCTGGACATCGTTGATCCGGCGAATCGTCTCGCGCAGATCCTTCTTCAAGATGCCGTGCAACTGCAACGCTTGACGCGTGGTGCATTTCAAGGTGGCATTTCCCAACTCATCACAGAGATCCAGATGGGCCACCATCTGTTCCGCAGTAAGGCGACCGCCTGGGATGCGGGTGCGCGTCATCATGCTGAATTGCTTGGCTGACTTGCCTTCAGCCGTCTTTTGGCCACGCTGATCTCGATCGTCCTGCTGATACGTGCCATGAAACTTCAGCAGTTGAGTGTTGGGTTTGGCGAATTGGTCGGCATCCGTGGAAAGGTCCTCCGGAAGCGTGCCTCGCAAGAAAGCACTCTCCGATTTAATGACCTCAACCGGGCTCACTTTTTTCTCGTCCGCCATGACGGTCATCACTCCCCGAATAGAATTCGATTTGGTCGCCTAAAGCGTTTGGGGCAAATAGGCTGAATGCTGCGACTCTCCCAAACCAGGAACCTAAGCAGGTTAGGTTGCTGCTATTGCATCCTACGGGTTTTGGACCAATTTCGGTAGATCAGGTTCGCGCGGATGCGCCGGGATCTAGCTCGACTGGGAGGTGTCTTGCCCGAGCGGGAAAAGACTGTCACCACCCGGCAGCTTCCGGTGCGGGCGGTAATCCGCGTGCAATGCACCGGATTTGATGTTTAGCTGCGGCGAATCGACGCGAATCCACTGCCAAGTCGGTTGAGGGAAGCCTATTCAGAGGATATCCTTCATCAAATTGAAAAAGCGCCGTAGGAGAGCTGCATGTCGGATTGCTTATACCTGGAAGACATCGAACCAGGTTCCAGCTGGAAAAGTCCCGCCCGCACGGTCACGGAAACCGATATCGTGTCCTTTGCCGGCATGACAGGTGACTACGACCCGCTGCATGTGGACCACGAGTACGCGGCCGAAACTCCCTATGGAAAACCTATCGCTCACGGACTCTTGGGGCTCTCGCTGATGGCGGGACTCAGTAGCAGCTGTCCACGCATGAGGACACTGGCACTGGTCAAAGTGGATGACTGGCAGTTTCTCAAGCCAGTCTACGTTGGCGACACCATTCACGTGCTGACCGAAGTTGAGCAAATTACTCCGCGCGGCCGCCGCAGTGGCGAAGTGGTGTGGCATCGCAAGGTGATTAACCAGCGCGGCGAATGCGTTCAATCGGGCAAGCTCGTTACGTTGGTTTCCAGCCAATCTTTCTTGCCGCGATCCAAGCCTGTTCCGGCCAGTATCAAGCTCAGCAAGCTCCGGCAGGCGGCTGCGGAGAAGATGGACGCCGTCGCCGAAAAATAGCCGTCGCGAGAACGCCCCGAAAAAGTGAGGGCGACGACAGCCAATCGCAGGGCAACTGGCATCTTGGTTGGCATGTCTCCGCGGCCCAAACGTTTCGCGCTATTTGCTCGCGCTAAGACGATTGGCCACGATGCTGCAACTGACACGCCGTCAGCGTATTGCGTAGGAGCATGGCAATGGTCAATGGTCCCACGCCGCCGGGCACAGGTGTGATGGCACTAGCAGTTTGGCAGGCCGAGTCAAAATCCACGTCGCCAACCAGGCCCTGCTCAACTCGATTGATCCCCACGTCGATCACAACGGCTCCGGGTTTCAACATCTGACCAGTGATCATCTTTGGTTGCCCTACCGCGGCCACCACCACATCTGCTTGCTGGAGATGGGCCGTCAAGTTCTCGCTGCGCGAGTGGCAAACGGTCACAGTCGCATTGGCAAAGTCAACTCCCAAGCCCGCATCACGCTGCACCAGCATGTTCGCTAGAGGTTTGCCAACAATCTCGCTGCGTCCGACAATCACCACGTGTTTGCCAGCCAGTGTGACTTGATGGCGCCACAAAATCTGCAGTACACCATGGGGAGTGCACGGCAAGAATCGTGGGCGACCTTGAACCAGTAGGCCCACGTTTTCCGGAGCGAATGCGTCCACGTCTTTCTCCGGATTGACCGCATCCAACACCTGTTGTGTGTCGACCCCGGCAGGTAGTGGCAGCTGGACCAAAATCCCAGACACCGACGCGTCCTCGTTGAGCTCTGCCAGCAGATCGAGTAGCTCGTCAGTACTCGTCTCAGAAGGTAGGCGAACCAGACGGCTCTGCATCCCAGTTTGTTGGCAAGCCCGCTCTTTGTTCTGAACGTACACTTGGCTGGCCGGGTCATCACCCACCAATACGGCCGCCAAAGTCGGCACCGGGCCACCGGCGGCGATCCAATCCGTCGTCTCGGACTGGATTTCCGCGCGGATTTGCTTAGCTGTGGCCTTGCCGTCCAGGATACGGGCTGTTGCTGTTTCCATACTAGATGTTCCGGTGGTTGGCATTTTCCGGTGTTCGGATGTTCGACCTTCGAAGCTCAGCGCTCGATCGAATACTGTTCCAGTTTACGGTACAGGGTGGCGCGGCTGACCCCTAGTAACTTGGTCGATTCAATGATGTTGTTGTCGGTGCGTTTGAGGGCTTCGCGAATAAGCCGCTCTTCCCAAACGTCGATCCGCAGGCTCTCTAGTTGATCGGTGCCCACATCGCGTAGCGACAGATCACCCGGTTCAATCTCATGACCGGCAGCCAAGACTACCGCGCTGTCGATCACATTCCGTAGCTGCCGCACGTTGCCAGGCCATTCATAGGCCAGCATCATGTTCATCGCCTCGGGGGAAATGGTCAGACTCTGCCGACCATGCTGCCTGCGAAAGTGATTCAAAAAGTGGACGATCAGGGTTTCGACATCGGAGCCGCGTTCCCGCAACGGCGGCACTTGCAACTCGAACACGCTCAATCGGTAATACAGATCCTCGCGGAACTTCTTGTCTCGCACGTACTCGCGCAAATCACGATTGGTCGCGGCAATCACCCGCACGTCCACGGTGACTTCTTTCGAATCGCCCACCGGCATGAAGGGATGACCTTCCAGGATTCGCAGCAGCTTGGCTTGTCCCTCCAGGTTGAGTTCGCCGACTTCGTCCAAAAACAGGGTTCCGGTGTGAGCTTGTTGAAACCAGCCGGCGTGATCTTTATCCGCGCCAGTAAACGACCCTTTCTTGTGCCCAAAGAGCTGGCTTTCCATGAGTTCTTCGGGGATGGCAGCGCAATTGACGCACAACAGTGGACGATCCTTGCGGGGGCTGATGCGATGAATGGCTCGCGACACCAATTCTTTGCCGACACCGCTTTCTCCCCGGACCAACGCGCAGCCACTGGCACGCGCCACGCGCGAAATGCGATCCTTCAGTTTGAGCATTGATGGGCAATCACCGATCAACTCCGAAAAGTCTCCGGTGCGTTCGACCAGACGTTGATGTTCGGCAGACATGCTGGCTTGCTGGCGGCTGCTGTCCAAAGCGACAGCCAGCATGTTGCCCGCGGAGATCGCAAAATCAAAATGCGGTTGCTCAAACTTGTCGGCCTCTTTGTACAAGTGAATGGCGCCCAAGACGGATTCACCGTTGATCAACGGCACACAAATGGCGTCTGCGAACGAGGGTTGTCTGCCGGCGCCCGAAAGTTGGTCCTTGATCCAGATAGCTCGTCCTTCCTGACTGACGCGCTCGGTGAGCTTTTTGCTCAGACGCAACCGATCGGCCAGTTCCGGGGGCAAAATCTGCTGTGGCCTCAGTTCTCCCTGGTCATCCACCCACAAAAATCCGACCGCCGTCGACTTGGTCCTCACCCGCAATATTTCCAAACCAGTATTGGCGACTTCATCCGGCGAGTTGCAGCGCATCAGGCAAATACTCAGCTGGTACAGATCCAGCATGTCGCGACTGCGGTTCTGCGACATCAATTGGCTGAGCGAATTCACTCCGCTGGCTTCCAACGAGATCGGAGCTTCCATGACCAGCGTTTGATTGGTGGTCGGACCGTCTTCGATGTCGGGCAACTCGAACAGCAACTCCGTCGATCCGACTTGAATGCGGTCGCCGGCCTTCAAGTCGACGGTTGTGATCTTTTGATCGTTAACCAACGTGCCGTTGCGGCTATCCGCGTCCGACGCTGTCCATTTGCCTTCTTCATAAGAGATAATGGCGTGCGTGCGCGAGCTGAGAGGATCGGACAAGCAGATCTGACAACCATTCCCGCGGCCGATACGAATTGGCTGAGCCGAATCCAATTCGTACTTCTTTTCCGATGCCGAGCCACGGACGACCGTTGCAAACGCTTTCATCACTTACAGAGCTTCTATCTAGTGCGAGTTCGCCGAGGTGGTTCGAAGGCGCAATCAATGACGGTCGTTGCTCGAATTGATAGCGCGGGCTGTGCCTCAGCGGACTCTAGGTTCTACGGCTCGTTGGAGATGGGTGACGCCTAACATAATTCTCCTTCCCCTCGCCCTGTCTGCTGGCCGCCAATGTAATGCGGACGGCCAAGAGCGTGAATGAGGGACAAGCGGGAAAAACGGAACTAAGTATAGCCACTCGGGTTTATTCCAGCGTTGGATGTACCGCGACGCGACCGACGGCGAACGCATGCCAGGAGCTAGGCTATAATTGCCGCCAAAGCGAAGATTCGCTGCCGGAGGCGGCTGGCTGGCAGGCGCGCCGTTGCCAAACAAACATGGGCCAAACAATTAGCGGCCAAATGAACGGCAATTAGGCATTCGGCTGGCCGTCGGTGGTAGTGCCAACCAACTAGGAGATGGGCGAGAGGACCGGATTGGTAGATCACCAACAGCAAGGCAAGACCGCGGCCAGGAGCGATCCGGACGTTAGTCTGATGCTGCGCGTAAAGGAGGATGATGCCGTGGCCTTTGAACAGCTGATATTGGGCTATCAAGCCCGTTTGCAGCGTGTTTTGCGGCACATCGTCGGGTCGGAATCTACCGCGGAAGATCTCGTCCAAGAGGTTTTTTTGAGAGTTTGGCGGGCGCGAAAAAACTACCAACCAGCTGCCAAGTTCTCGACGTGGGTATTTCACATTGCTCATAACGTAGCCAGCAATTCGTTGCGCAACCGGAAACGCACCAAAGAAGTGCAGGTGGGGGCGGGCGCCGATCCCACACAATCCGGTGCGGTGAACTTGGACCAAATGGCCATGGCGTCGACGGGAATGATGCCCGTCCGCAAACTGGACAAAGCGGAGCGGGCGGAGATGGTTCGAACCGCTGTGGAAGCGCTGAATGAGCGGCAGCGTATGGCATTGTTATTGTGCAAGTTCGAAGGACTAAGCTATCAAGAGATTGCTGAGACCATGGATTTGAGTGTCCAGGCGGTCAAATCGCTACTAAGCCGAGCTCGAGTGAACCTTAAGTCGTTGCTGGAACCCTACATCGATGCGGGTAACATGCCGGGCGGAACCGATCCACCTGACGGTTCTGGAGCCCCCAGCAATTAGGCTCACAGAACTCACCATACTCCTTGCCAGCCGCCTGCTATACCCGTCAATCATCACACGCCATCAACCTTCCTTCCGCTTCAATGTCTGATCTCAACTCCGTAAACGATGAAACTCTAGTTGCTTTCTTGGACGGCGAGTTGTCCGACGAACAGACGACGCACATCGAGCGGCTGTTGGAATCGGACGGAACGTTGGGCAACCGTTTGGAGACGTTGAAAGCAACTTGGAACCTGCTAGGTGAACTGCCCGAAGAGGCGCCAAATCCACAACTCGCGCAATCGACGATGGAAATGGTGGCGCTCTCGGAAGTGAATCGGCCAGTTGGTTGGCTTCCTTGGCTCCAACGCCACCGTTGGCTGATCGGTGGATGCTTGTGTTTTGCCGCTCTGTTGATCGGGGCCGGAGTCGGCCGTACGGCGACTGCATTGTTTACCGGCCAACTGTTGAGTGACTTACCCACAATCGCGGAGTATCGGTCGCTGCAACACATCGACAGCATCGAGTGGTTGGAAAAACTGGCAACGCTGGAAGACTTGCCAGCTGCCGTAGGCGATAGCGTTCCCAAAGTGATTGGTGACGGTGTGATTCCCGAGGATTTCCGAGATCGAAGAAAGTGGGTTCGCGAGCTGCAGGAAATCGACAAGGGTCGGTTGGATAACAATCGAGAGCAGTTTGGGCGAGATGCCAACAAAGAGAGGTTGCGAGAAATCTCAGTGGCAATCCAGAGCGCGGCGGACGGTACCGAGCTGCTAGCTACCGCCCGGGCCTACTCAGCGTTGCTTGACGCAGTCGGTTCTCGGGAAAGTCAACGCATCCAATCCGAATCCGATCTGCAGCTGCGCTTTGCCACCGTAGAGCAACGCGTGGTACGAATGTTGACCGCGAGATATGCATCCGAAATGACTCCAGCGGACAAAGCGGCCATGCTCGAGTGGTTGGATTGGCTGCAGTGGGACGGAGAAAATTTTGATGTGTTCCAAAGCAGTAATGATCCCGACCAATTGGTTTTTCAAGAACTACTCTATCGGGACGCCGATGAGTCGCTGATTACCAACGTGCACACCGATGAATTGATTCGCAACGACGAACGATTATCGACTCGCGCGCGGCGTTTGCTGTCGACCATTGATGACCAGCAGCAGCTGCGAGCCGCCATTGGTTTCTGGGTGTTTTCTGTCATCAGCCCGCAATCCGACGCACTGGAGCCCGTTTCGTTCGAACGTCTTCGAGCCCAGTTTGACAAGCTTCGTCAAGAAGATCGCGACTTGCTGGAACTGATGCCGGAAGACAAGGCGCGGCGAGAACTGACACGGCAGCTGGGAGTGGCCGAGCCGATGCTGAACAACACACCGTAAGAACGGACTACGCGGACAGACCGCATGCGCGCAGGCCCCACCGTTTCCATTTTTCCGTCCGACTCGCGCTAGCCGCTGAAGCTGTACAGCCGCCAGCCGTTCCAAACCATCCAGGCCAGGAACAGGAGTCCCGCGCCGACCATGATGGTCATCTGCATACTGTCGCCGTCAAAGGCACCAAGTATGGCTGGCATGCCCGACGGATCTTGCTTCTTGCCTGCCTGCGGCTTGCCGAAAGGCCTGGGGTCCGGCTTGGCGGTCTGCGGTCTGGTTGGCGCCGCCTTGGTTGCCGTTCCGCCACTTCCGTCCGACACCCACTTGCGAACTCCGTTGACGTCCCAGTCCTGGCGCAACTGGTAGGAGGGCACGTCTTGATTAGGTTTGACCGATTCGCCACTGGCGGGCGCAAGAAAATCGACGTCGCTGTCAGAGTCCAAGTTCACATCGGACTCGTCGTCATCGGGGGGTGAAAAAGTGAATGCGGTGCCAGCCGCATCTTCCGCTTCGTCGTCTTCGAGAAGCCTCAGGATATCGGCTGCGGAGGGTTGAGCGAGCTCTTCCGAACTCTCTGCTACGCTGGGCCCATCCGACGCGGCTTCTTCCTGCACTGCCACGTCTTCATCTGCTGGAAGTTCATCTACTGAATCATAGGACCGTACGGCTTCGACGTCGTCAGGCTCTTTCAGTGGTGGTTTCGGCGGTGCCAGATCCGACATTCCCAAGTCTGCAACTCGGGCATTTGTGGCGTCCACGGGCGGATCACTCGGCTCCGCCACATCGCACTGGTCGATTGAGGCAACGTCATCCGGCGCTGCAACGCCTGCACCAACTTTCGCCAGCGCTGGCTCCGGCTGGCCTGAGCGGGCCCGGCCTGCGGAAGCTACCGACTTCTGCTCATGCGCTCTGGGCAGCTCAACTGGCGTTGACTGCAAAATTTCCGCCGAAGCCGGGCGGGCTGAGCCCATTTCCGAGCTGGCTACCGTATCTAGTTGGAATCGGAATCGAGTTCGGCCAATCCGTAGCTTGTCGCCGTCCGAAATGGACGCGTTGACATTGTGCTCCAGCCGCTCACCATTCAGGAACGTCCCCGTCTTGCTGCCGATGTCGCGCAGTTGGATCGAGTCGGGGCCAACGATGATGGCACAGTGTTTGCGGCTTACCGATTTGTTCTTCGGGCGAATTTGGCACAATTTCGACCGGCCAACCAGGTACACGCCCTGGGCCAACTTGGTTTCTCGACCTTTTTGCTTGCCCGAGTTGAGCACCATCAATGCATCCATAGGCGGTGATGATAACGTCCATGGCAGAAATGAGCGGACGTTGCACCGGTTAAGATTTAATGAAGAAGGCGAATGAAGATTGCCTGGTTTGAAAATTTTTCCCAGGTTTCGCAACTAGAGAAGCGAACTGACCAGCGTAGACGGCCAGCTATGCCGGTGCGAAGCGAATAGCCACGCCCTTGTTCCAGCGCGTCGAGCTGAGTTGCTGGGAGCTCCCTTGGACACCCGCTAGTAGGCGTTCTCTTGCTGAAAGACCACGCGGATTGTGCGGAAGAGGATCTTCAAGTCCAGCCAGAGCGACCATTGCTGGATGTAGCTATGGTCAAACTCAATGCGCTTCTGCATTTTGTCCAGTGTTTCGGTCTCCCCTCGGAAGCCCTCTACCTGTGCCAAGCCAGTGATCCCCGGCTTTACCTTGTGACGCAACATGTAGCCGCGAATCAGCTTGCGATAGTGCTCGTTGTGCGCCGACGCGTGGGGGCGCGGGCCGACCAATGACATCGACCCGTCCAGGACATTGAACAACTGCGGCAATTCGTCCAGAGACGTGCGTCGCAGTACGCGTCCGACGGGTGTGATCCGGGCGTCGTCCTTGGTGGCTTGGGCGACCTGAGAGCCGTTGTCGCAAGTTGTCATGGATCGAAACTTCCACACCCAGATTTCGCGTCCGTCCAGGCCGTAGCGCCGTTGCCGAAAGAACACCGGTCCCGGAGAGCTCAACTTCACCAGCGCACCGCAGACCAACATGATGGGCAATAACAGGATCAATCCCAGTCCGGCTGCAACGACGTCGAAAACTCGCTTGCTCCATCCATCTACACCGTACAGCGGCGTCTCAAATACACTGACGGCCGGCAAGCCTCCGATCGTGCTCCAGCGCGAATGCAGCAATTCGAAAACGAAGAAATCGGGCACAATGTAGGCACTGACCGTCGTATCGGCCAATTCATCCAGCAACCAACGAATGCGTGCTTCCGCCCGCATAGGTAATGTTACAAAGACGGTATCCACCTCGCCGCGTTTAGCCAGTTGAACCAACTCGTCCAACTTGCCGAGGTGTTGCGATTCCGCTTGAGCGACTGAAATCCAACGGTCTTTGGAACGGTCATCGAAGAAGCCAATCATCTTCAGACCATGTTCCGGATTTTTGCGGGCGCTATGCAGCAGCTGAATTCCAAGGGGATTAAGTCCGGCGATGGCACAGCGGCGTGTCGACCAACCGGCGGACACCAAGGTTTCAGTACCGATGCGTATCAGCATTCGCATGAAGCCCAACGCTGCGCCGGTGAATACGATCCAGCCCAAGATGCTGCTACGTGCGAAATAGATTCCTTGACGGCTGAAGAAGGCCAACAGCGCCAAACACAGCACGGTGATCAACCAGCTAGACAACACCAGCCCGAGATCCATGTTGGCCGAACGCGATCCCGAACTCCGGTAGACTGACAGAGCTTCGCCGACCAGAAAGTAAATGACGACGGCAACCGAGATGGCCAGCAACGACCGGTCACTGGGTGCCTGCCCGGCCAGCCATTGGCTGACAAACAGGCTACTGCCAATGGTCAGCACATCAATGATTCGCCGAACCAGTGCGAAGGTCGAATTCGTTTGTTGAATGCGAATGCTTGGCATTTGGTGTTTCGATTAAAAGGGATCTGGCAAGACCCAGCATGACTACCGACGCACTGAGATCATTTGCGAAATCACACCTATGACGTACCTTCGTGCTGTCGAGTGCTGAGGACTCGACCGCCGATTTCAAAGCATCGATCGCCCAGTCGTCGGCAGCGTACGACTAGCGTCTCGATGTCACGTCCCTGAAACACAACCTTCAGCGCCTGGGTGGGATACAGCTGTCGGTGATAGAGAAATCCAATGCCGCTGCGCGAGAGGTCTTTGATCAAAATGGTGGATTGATTCGGTAGCGGGTCGATCCCTTGAATGAGGTTGGCCGGTCCATGCAGGAATGACAGGGTGGCATCGCTGCGGACCCGCAGACGGGCGTTGCCGCGGAACTCCATCGCGGTGGTAGGCAGATAGCCCGACTCTTCAAAGAAGGCCTTCAAGTCGGGCGGCAGCTCAACGCAGAGAGGTTCAACATGTTCGGCGGAAACGGTCATGTTTGGGCCTTTATCAGGTGACGCCAGCAATGCAACATCTCGGAATCAAACTCCGTGCTATCCCCTTTATCCAACACGGCCAAGGCCGTACTAGGGTTCATCGGCATGCGATATGGACGTTGTGAGGTCAGGGCTTCATACACGTCGACGATGCCGCAAATCTTTGCGTACGGATGGATCTCATCGCCCGGCAGACCCACGGGATAACCAGATCCATCCAGACGCTCGTGATGTTGGTAAGCCATCATCAGCTGGCCGTAAGTTACATCGGGACGCATGGTGAGTTCCTCGAATCCCAACGATGGATGACGCTGGATCTCACGAAACTCAAACTCATCCAAGCGGGCCGGCTTGGTCAAAATCCGCTCGTCGATCTTCAGTTTGCCCAAATCGTGCAATAAGGCTCCGACGGCGATTTCCTCTTGGACCTCGGCATCAAATCCCAACTCTCGGGCCAACAGCACGCAGTAGAAAGACACGTTGGTGCAGTGAGTAAAGGTCGCGTAATCATGATGCAATACGCTGCACAACTGGTTAACCACCACAGGGTGTTGTGCAATGACTTGGCAACTGCCACGGGCCAGTGACTGGCTGGCGGCCACGATACCCGCAGTGTCTCCGGAGGTGAACTCTTCGTTCAGCACGTCCCGCATGACTTCGCTCATCACGGCCATGCGGTTTGTCGCCGATTGAGATTCGTCGGCTAGCAACTCTTCCCAGTTGTCTCTCAGGTAGCTCTGGTACTTGCCGCGATCGCTGCGATCGATAAACAGCTTGTTGACGCCCTCGCGTGCCAGCGGTTCAATCCGTTTGAAAGACGGTAGGTCTTCCGCCGGGCAAAATAGTACGGCCGCCGAATCGGCGCTGCTCTTCAAATAGATATCGATCCCAGGAACGATGCTCGATGAGAGCATTGCCATGCTAATGGGGATCAGTCCGTCGGGATGGGTAGCCTGCATGTGCGAACTCGGGCAATTCAAGGGGCGTCTTGAAGTCGTCCAACCTCGAAACTTAGGCCGAGATCAAATTGCTTGGGCACGCGAATACGAAAAAGCCATGGCAAGCCAATGGGGGTTGCAGTCGTAGCCGGCGCAATTGCTACAATCGTTGGCAACAAGCGAATTTCATTGCCAAAAAGCGTAGTTCCACCCATGGTTAAGATTCCGAATCGTCTCGAAGACTTGTACCCGGCGGGGGCCATTGAGCGGGTTCTTCAGACGCTCCAGCAACCAGAGATTACCGGCAAAGTTCGTGAGGCCCTGGAGCGAGTGGGCATGCCGGACGTCAACCCGCTGGAGCAAGTGCAACAAGCTTGGCAGCACGCTCGCAACTGGCTGGATTCTTTGACGCGCGGGGCCACGTTTTCGACGGGCCAAGCACCAACTTTGAATGCCACCGGGCAACTACTGACAGACAGTCTTCCGAGAATTCCGCCGCATCCGGCGGCAGCCCAGGCTCTGGCGCGGGCGGCCCTGGAGTACCAGCATGTGGGGGCGATTGCCGCGCACGTTGATCAGTTGGCGGCCTCGATGATGGATGCGTCCCACGTCAGTTGGCAAGTGAGCATCGCTGAAGCGCTACACACGTTGGTGGGCAGTCGGCAGGTGCTGGTGGCCAAAGCGGATTTGGTTCGGATCCCAGGCTTGGGCGATCTGGGAGCCATGTTGGAGCCGCTAGAACGCGTCGAAGTTGGCGCTGCCAACGGTTGTTCGCCGAGCGATTGGCAAACCAGTTTGCAGACGCAAGTTCCTGATTCCGGTCGATGTGTGCTGTTGGTCCGCCCAGACCGGCAATCGGGGCAGCCGCCCAAGCCGGAGATCGATCTGTCGCAAGTCCTGGGTGGCCAGCCGTGGCGGTCCGGCGTACCGGTCTTTGTCCTGCAGGCTGATGCCACCGCCAGTCCTACTTTGGCAACCCAGTTCGGGTTTTCGAAGCTAGGTCAGCTCCCCAGCGGTGCCCAAGCGGCCGTCGCGCCGCTGCATCTACTGCTGGCCGGACCACCAGGGGCAGTGATCGTGGGAGACGAGGCGACGGTCAGCACTGCCCGTCGGCAAGCCCAACAACGTGGAACCGACTTGAACGGTCCGGAGCTGTTGGCGGGATTGGCTGCGATCCAGGCTACTAGCCAGGATGATGCGGGTGACGGCAGCGCGGTGGGGCGACTTCACACGACACCGGAAAACCTGCAAAACCGCGCCGAACGCATGGCCATTCAACTGTCCGGTAGCCCCTTGCTAACCAAGGCCGAGGTGCTGCTGCGAAAGACTCCCCTCGGCAGTGATCCCTGGGACGGCTTTGAGCTGGAAAGCTGGGCCATTCGACTGACACCCCGTGACGATGCCGACTCGATCTGGGCCTTGCTGCTCAATCCCGTGGCTGAGCACGGCCAAATTGGTTCCGCAGATCAAGGACCGATTGAGGCCGAAGAGAATACGCTAACCAGCAACACTCCGTCCATTTTGGGCGTCCGCGAACAGCAGTCCATTTGGTTAGATCTCCGCTTTATCGATCCCAAGGACGATCATTTGTTGGTCGCTCGGCTAGCTCCGGATCTCATGTCAGTGGCCGATGTGGCTGAAGACGCGGCCACAGATAGTGACGGCTCTGAAGATGCTGGATAGTCCTGCTAGCGGCTCTTACGCGGCTCACATTGTCGTTCGAGGACTGGCCAAGTACACTTCGCCAGTCTGCATTCATTTGCTAAAATACGGCCTTAATGACCACACCCGGTAACCTACAGGAGACAAATTTGTGGGAGTGAAAAAGAGCGGTAAGGGGCGACGCAAAGTGGGACGCAAAAAGCGGCGCATGCGGGCCAAGATTCGTCATCGCAAGAAGTAGTACGCTACGTGTGGGCGTGTAATTTCCAGGCAATGGTGACCTAGAGACGATAACCATCCGCCCCCACATACAAGGCAATTGAGCTTGTCCGCCCACAACTGGCCGGGGTCCGCTTCAGTTACCCGGCGGTTTTCTCATCATGTTGGCC